>JALVAD010000581.1 GCA_027011385.1 Saprospiraceae bacterium
GTTGTGGGTTGGTACTTCCCCCTATCATTTTTCGTAACAACGTGGAGAAAAATTATAAGGGGAAGAGCAGAGCTTTTGCGGGATGGATGAGGGGGCAGATGTGCCAATAAGCAGAAAAATCGACTTTCAACGCGAAAAAATGAAATGCGCCCATGAAAATTAGTGTGATGAATGATCCTGATTAAGTATTGAATTTCACATTTCTTTTTACAGATCGATATCATTGAATAAAACAATACTTGATATTATAATGTTGTTTCTTTACATTAAATAACATAAATATGACACATCTTAAAGAAAATGAAAATGCTCCTAACTTTGAAGGAATAATAGAGACAGGAGAAACTATAAAATTGACCGATTTCGAAGGCAAGAAGTTTATTTTGTATTTTTATCCAAAGGATTTTACCGGTGGGTGTACCAAGGAAGCCGAGGATTTTGCCTTAAATTACGATTTTTGGTTAGAAAAGGGGTATGAAATCATTGGAGTTAGCCCGGATAGCGTCGAAAGACATATCAAATTTAAAGAAAAACACAACCTTCCTTTTCATTTGATAGCAGATATTGAAAAAGAAATAGCAACTTCCTATGGCGTTTATGGCAAAAAGAAAATGTACGGTAGGGAATATATGGGTATTTTTAGAACTACCTTTGTAATCGATGAAAAAGGAATCATTACACAAATAGTAAAAAAGGTGAAAACCAAAGAATCAACTGCTCAACTTGTAAAACTTCTAGGATTGTGAAAAATATTTGCGGAATTGAATTGAAAGGTAATGACGCTATATTGATTGTTCTACAAAATGGAAATATAGTGCGTACAAACAAGAACAAAATATCACTATCTGATTCTAAAAATCAAGACAGCATTAAAGCTTTTCACAAAGAAATTATAGATTTTTTCGCTACTAATAATATTGATATTGCCGGTATCAAAGAAAGAGCAACAAAAGGTAGATTTGCCGGTGGCTCTGCATCATTTAAAATGGAGGGATTGATTCAAAATACAGATTGTGAAGTGAAATTGATAAATGGTAAGACCATTAGTGCAAAATTAAAAGGCATTGATACCGGTTCTTATGAATTGCTGAAGTATCAAGAAGGAGTATTGCAAGTTGCACTATATTTGGAATCAAATTAAGCAGTATTCAATTGCATAAGCCAATAATAAATATCGGTATTCTTTCACACGTAGATGCAGGGAAAACCACGATTACGGAAAATTTACTTTTTGTAAGTGGAGCAATACGCCAAAAGGGCAATGTTGATTCAGGATCAACTATAACAGATTCAATGGATATCGAGAAGAGAAGGGGAATTTCTATTAAATCAAGTTCGGTTAGTCTAGATTGGAAGGGTGTTACTGTCAATATACTTGACACTCCCGGTCACGTTGATTTTGCTGCTGAAGTAGAAAGAGTATTGAGTGTACTGGACGGAGCAATAGTGGTAGTTTCCGCGGTAGAAGGCGTACAAGCCCATACGATTACTTTGGTAGAAATAATAAAAGAAATGGATATCCCTTTTATCGTTTTTATCAATAAAATAGATAGAGACGGGGCTGATGTCGATTTTGTATTAAATAGCTTGAAAAAAGAGCTTAGCTTGGATGTAATCCCGTATATTATCGCAAACGAAAAACAGGAATTAATTCCTTTTTGGGAAATACCTGAAACCGATGATGGATTTGAAAGGATTGTAGAGTCGATTGCAGAGTATGATGATGTGCTAATGAATAACTACCTTGAGGGGGAAAAGATAACAAAACAGAGCCTGGAACAGAGCGGTATTAAATCCATTAAAAAAAGACTTTTGATACCGGCACTATCCGGAATTGCTAAAAATGGTATTGGAATCAAAGAATTGTTGAATGCCGTTGTTGATATTTTACAAATCGAAAAAAATATCGATACGACTAAACAATCCGCATTGGTTTACAAGATAGAATATCACAATAAATACGGTAAAATAGCTCACGTCAGAGTTTTTAACGGTAGTCTGAAAGCAAAGGAACTTGTTATCAACATTAGATTAAATAAAGAGATAAAATTGGGGGTATTGAAAAAAATATCTTTAAATAAATTAATAGATACTCCGGTTTTGGAAGCAGGAGAAATAGGTATAATTACATCTGTTGATGATATTCAAACGGGCGATTTTCTTGGGTATAAACCGGAAAATCACAGACCTGCCAAACTTTTGGAATCAGTAATGACTACTGTAATAAAACCAAAAGAAGAAAAAGATTTTAACAAATTAAATGATGCATTATCAATTTTAAATATTGAAGATCCATTGCTTAATCTCAAATGGTATAAACAAGATAAAGAATTCCACATAAATATAATTGGTCCAATCCAAATAGAGATAATAGAGGAGGAATTAAAAGAAAGATTTGGTCTTGATGTAACTTTTGCTAACCCCACGGTTATTTACAAAGAAAGACCTATAAAAAAAGCTGAAGGATTTGTGAGATATTGGATGCCAAAACCATGTTGGGCAATAATGACATTTGAAATCGAACCGGGCGAAATAGGCTCAGGCATAAAATATAAATCTAAAGTAAGGCAAAGCGATATACACTTAAAGTACCAAAATGAAGTAGAGCGAACCATTCCTAAAGTTTTGAAGCAAGGTATAAAAGGATGGGAAGTTACGGATATTCAAATCACTTTGGTTTCAGGAGAAGATCACAATATTCATTCGCGTCCCGGAGATTTCGAACTCGCGACATATATGGGGATTATGCGGGCAATAGACAACTCCGGAACAGAGCTACTTGAGCCTATTTTATCATTTACGATTAATGCTCCGGAGGAACTTCTAGGTAAAATAGCAAGCGATTTAACTAGAATGAGAGCACAATTTGCAAACCCGGACTTTGAAAATGGATCTTTTAGTCTTTCCGGTACAATTCCGGCTGCTACATCTATAAATTATAGTATAAAACTCAATTCACTTACATCGGGTAAAGGACGTATCAGAACTAAATTTAAAGGTTATGATATTTGTCCTCCAAATGAAGGTGAAATCAGAGAATATAAAGGTGTTAATCCCTTGGATGAAGCACTATGGATATTGCACAGACGAGGAGCATATAAAGGAGAGGATAGGGAAAAATAGTAGAAGCAGATGTTGAACCCATCCCCGACCCTTCCCTTGGCAAGGGAAGGGAGACGTGCCGGCTCTTAATTATCAGAAGTATTTTCTTAAGCTTTTGCTTATGGGGTGCAAAGTTAGCTTTTTGTTTTTACTTTAACAAAGTATCGAAATTTAGTTAAAATAATCGATTTTTTATTTGTATAAATTACTTTTGTGAAAAATAATAATAATGGGAAACAGTAAAGGTATTAAACTCTTTTCTCCGGCGACTATTTCTATGCTTTCATATGGGCTCAAAGACGTATCGATTGCAATTGAAAAGCCGGGAAATGAGATATTGGTCAAAACCAATAGTAAAACAGGAATTGATATTATCACTTATAGCAAAGAAAAAGAGGATAAAAACAATGTAAAAGCTTCTGTTAGAGCTATTGCTGAGGCTTTTTTAAGTGAATTTGATTCAGAAGAAGGTGTTGATATTGAAATTTTTAATAGAATACCTTTTCAAGCGGGTTTAGCCGAACTTGAAGCAAATATTACAGGAGTAATCTCTGCACTAAATGATATACTTAACGCTCATTTTGAAAACAATCATTTATTTGACTTTATTATAACTAAAGCAGATGAACTAGGGATTGATATCTTAGCTTCTGCTGTTGCTGCAAATTTATTCGGAGGAATTATTTTGTACAATAAAAACTTACATCATCCCATTCAAAAGCTTTATGCTCCGCACGGATTGAACTTAACTCTCATTGAAAAAAGGAATAAAATAGATAAAACAATATTCGAAAATATAAGCTCAAATGAATTGTTTGAACAATCGAAGAATAATGCCGGCTTCATCAAATCACTATTCACTACCGACCATGATTTATTGTCAAATTCATTAAAATACAATGTTTTTGATGAAAAAATAGCTTCCAATATCGAATGGTACAATGATGTAAAGCAAATATCTTATGACAATGAAGTTTATTCTATCGGTTTCTCTCACTATGGCGAAACAGCTTTTATTATCAATCCTAATACTTTGATAAGGGATGAAAACAATAAAGCCATTATCGAATATTTCAAAAATAAAAATATCAAAGCCAAATTGATAGAAACAGTGATTAGCCTTAATGGTATATTTAAGTATTAGTAAGAGTTACTCGAAATATTATACTATTCTTCAGGTGTCATCATTTTACCGATAAACAAAATACTATTGGTAATATTATCTCTGATAATGAATACAAAAGGTCTATTGGCAATAAATGTTTCCCCTATAGAAGTCTCCTTAATAATAACTACTGTTGCCGCAGCAGCTTCCGTTCCTTTTTCATCCACTTCTACAAATGATTGGTGAATTACTTCATCTAAATATATTCCTCCTGATTTTCTTATTTTCGTAAAATCAGCTTGTCCGGAATTAAATGCTTTTGGCATACCCAAATCTATCAGGATATTTTTCAATGAATCCTTAAATTCAATTTTGAATTTAGGTATTTGTATAGACATTTTTATAGAAGTCAAATTACTTATATAATCATCCCAAGAAGATTTGTCAGTACTAGCGATAATATCATTGACTTTTTTATTATGTAAAGGAAGTAATATACTCATTGAGAATATCGAATCACCATAAGGTAAGTCAATCATCTCGAAAATATCATTTTTATAATATGGTACATACATTTCATCACTAACCATCATATCAACTTCGACTTTTGTACCGGTTTCTTTGAAAAATTTGGTTTGATAAGTTTTCTTTTTATCAAATTTATACATCCACTCCCCCTTGAAATAAATAGCATTTATCAAAAACATCACAGCACCGCCATCAATATTATCCAAAATATCTTTAATCTTACCTTCGGTTTTATCTTCAACCCATCCGTTAATTTCATCTTTGGTTTGGGGTTTAGAAAAGTCTCGCCCATACACTTCAGAATTGTAATTATTTTTATTCACATTAATAAACTCCTGTAATACTTTAAATCCATTTCTATACCAAATGGAATTTGCAATACTCATTTTCACTTTATCATCAAGAAATGGAACAATATCAAGATATGCCTTGTAAGCTTTGTTCAATTCATCAAGATTCCAACCATTATATTTCAATGTTTTTATCATCTCATCATAAGTTTCTCCTTGAGCACCGTTTACTGTCATTGATAAAGCTGTGGAAATACTAAACGGAGAAATAAAAAGGTTGTTTTCTATGTGTCTTTTGTGTAATGCCTTGAAAATATCAAAAGCAAAATCATTGTTGGATTGTGCAAGGTCACAGACATCTTGATTATCGGAACATTGAAATACTACTTCATGAGTTTTATCGCAAGACAAAAAAGTAAGAATAATAACAGATAATAATAAGATATATTTTTTCATAGCTTTTAACTTTTTAAATAAAAGGATTACAATATAATAGACGTACAATAATTTAAATTAGTTGGTTACAAACAGTTTTTT
>JALVAD010000582.1 GCA_027011385.1 Saprospiraceae bacterium
TATTCATAGACATATCTGTGATAATTTTCCCATTTTTCTAGATCTATATCCCATTTTTGGCTTTCATTTTTTAACAAATTGTTATTATTGTCATATGTATTTATGGATTTCCTTTTATTAATCCATTTATTGAGCCAATCTGCCCATTCCTGTTTAACTTCCTCAATAATATTGCCATTGGTATCATATGTAGTAAGTTCTCTTTCCTCGTTTACCCAATCATCGTCAAATTCATATTCGTATTTTTGGCTTATATATTTTACAATTAATCCCTTATTATTGTATGTGTATTTTTTTTTACTTTTGCCATTACTGTACGAAGCTGCATCTATCTCCTCCAATAATTTACCTTCTTTGTTTAATTTATAGAAAATGCTAGTATCTGCTAAAACATTTGTTCGTAGATCCCATTTCCTTAGTAGATATTCTTGTCTTTTACCGTTATTATGATACTTTTCTGTCATAGTATCCTCTTTGACCCATTGAGGAGTATTACCAATTAAATATAGATGAAACTTATGTGCAGATATCATATTTCCATATTCGTTTTTAGCCGTTACATAATATCTTTGAGATAATTTATCCTTTAGGTTAAAAGTCAGTGTTGAGTCCAAAGACCAAATAACATCATCAATGGTATGTGCGTTTAAGCTAATATGTGATTTTTCTATATTATTATGAAAATTAGTATAATCTGGATTTGTATAAAAATCCAATTCGGTTTGAGTAAACGATTTTGAAATAATAAATACAAGTAATAATAAAGAGAATAAATTTTTCATGTCAGAATTATTTTTGGTTGCTAAATTACAAAATTATAAAAAAGTAAATGTTAAGTTTCACAAGGTTGTTGTTTGAAAACAACTAGTTGCGATTTCAAATGTAGGATTTTATTTTTAAAATCCATAGGTTTTTCATAAAAATTGCTTTGTCCAATTCATCTCATTTTTCAATACCAGCAGAAGAAGGCTTTACCTTTGGTTCACTTCTTAAAACTTTTGTCTTTTGTAAAGACTATACATTTATAGATTTATAAAGATTGTTTTGTCTCGGTCGATATAAAACTTAGCATCTTTATATTTTGGCGGTCCAAAAAAACCTTTAGCGTTATTAGATGCTCCGGTATTTTCCGAGGGTATATGGAAAATATTAAAATCAATTTTACCATTCATATTTTCGTCGTGTAAAACTGATATTGCATATTCCCCCTTTTTGATATTTCTGAAAACAATCATGGAACTATTATCTACTATTTTTGATGTTTCCCTAGCGATGTGCTTTTTTGGGAAAGTTTTGGCTTCAATATGGAGATTACAAATAATTTGCCCCTTATTTGATCCAATATTATTTATATGGACAGTTATCGTGAATAAAGTACCCTCATTTGAATGTAGTAATGAATACAATATCATTTGTCCAATAAAAGCATAGATTTTAATCGAAAGCATGAATTACTTTTTTTGAATAAAAAGAGTCTCCTTTAGTGATAACTAATATATGAATTCCCTTGGAAATATTTTCAGTATTAATTGTAATTTTATCGGTATTATGCTTCAATATTTTTTCAAAAACAATTTGATTATTCTCTGAAATCAAAGCTATTTTAGTCCCTGTTGTAAATACTGTATTATTATTTTTTACAGTAAGTTTGTTAGCAAATAGAGTAGGGTATATCTTAATTGATCCCTTTTGTGCTTGAGTGCTTGATAAAGGTCTATAAAACGCTTTAGTCGAAATGGTATCTAGATAAAAACTATCAATTGAATAGTATTGTAGTAAAAAACTATAAGAGCTGTCTCTATTGAAATAAGTGGGATCTACCGTATAAATACTATCGGTAAAATTGCTTTTTAAAAGTTGATAATCTGTATTTGTAGTTTTGGTGTAAATATTGAAAAGTATAGGCATACCAAAATCAGGATTGAGTATTTTCCACTGTATTGGTTTTAAAATATCCCAAGAATCCACTGGATAAATAAATTCTAGAAGAGGTTTTTCATAAGTGTGTAATAGTTCTCCAAAGCCAAATCCGCTGATATCTTTTCCATCGACAGTTCCACTTATATCCAATGGACCCTCATAAAAATTGAAAGGGAAGCTGGGTTCACAATTGGGATTTGCAACCTTGACAATCAAATTTAGTTTTAAATTTGGCTCTTTGATAAGGAATTTCTTGCAATAGGTTCGTACAGAATCTGGCGAATAAAAATACTCCAATCTTTCAATTGTGAAATCTGTAGTATTCATCGTAGTGGAATCATCGATATAGCAATTGAATTGCCTGTATTCCGGCGTTTGTGGAACATCGTATTTATTGTCGAAAATTTGCCACAAATTTATATCAATTCCATTTGAGAGTTTCAGACTAAGCCATTCGTATTTTTCTTCAACTTCAGGATGAAAATTTCCATATTGTTTATCAAACCAAGCTTTACCCTCAACTTTTTCAGTTATTCCTTCTAAATTTAATTGCCCTGTTACATCTATTTCTGTAAATGAGTAATAGTAGGTGAAATTCTTGCTTCCTTGGTATAAAAATCCGGAATCTGCTAGAATTAATGGTCTTTTTACAACATCAAAATCCAAATCAATACTTCCAAAAGGTGCTTTAGCTTTGAGATTATAATTAAAAGGGATTAATTTACCTGTGGAGTCAATTTTTGTTTTCCATGTTTCGACTCTATTTTGTCCATAAATCTCAGCTTTAATATTCAGATGGTCTGTGGCATTTGCATTGTAATTTACAGGTTTGGCATCGTGAAAAAAATCGCCCGTATTCTCATTTGATATATTAAATATCCGCAATCCATCAAAAAACAAAGTGTCTCTGACAAAAAAAGTAAACATAACGGTATATTCGTTTCCTGTTTCTTTACCTTTTAGTTTTGCGAATGTATACCACCATTCCGTTAGTTCTTCTGTATGATGCCCTTCATCTTTTGGAAAGGAAATCAAACTATGTTCGGGATTGTATGGATATTGCTTCCAATCCTGTGCTGATGTTTGAGAAAACATTATGATAAATGCAGAAATAAATAGTACTAATTTCATAGAAGTTTCAATTAAATCTGAGTTAGTAAATGCGTATTTCATTTTTCGCTTTTTTGCAACACTGCCCTCTGACTCCCTGTTTCTCCGTAGACTACGAAACCAGGAGAACCTCAACCCGCATTTCCCTTTTCAATGAGTCGCGGGTTGCTACTTCCCCCTGTAGTTTTACGCAACCCAGTGAAATAAAACTACAAGGGGGAGTGCAGAGCATTTGTGAGATGGTTGAGGGGGTGGTTGTGTCAAAAAATAGTAAAGTCAACCCCCAATGCGAAAAAATGAAATACACCTGTTAATACTGTTTTGATCATTAAATAAATAAATGCTAGTATATTAAATTATCACTTAAGGTAGCAACCATTACCGCCTTGATAGTGTGCATTCTGTTTTCAGCTTCATCAAAGACAATTGATGCTTCTGATTCGAATACTTCTTCAGTAACCTCTAGCCCATCAAGACCGAATTTATCATAAATATCCGCTCCGACTTTGGTCTTTTTATTGTGAAAGGCGGGTAGACAATGCATAAATAAAGAATGTTCATTTCCTGTCATTTTCATTACATCTGCATTAACTTGGTATGGTTTCAGCAATTTTATTCTTTCTTCCCATACTTCTTTTGGTTCGCCCATAGATACCCAAACGTCTGTAATCACGAAATCACAGCCCTTTACCGCTTTTTTTACATCAGATGTCAATAAGATTTTAGCGCCTGTCTCTTTTGCTATTTCTCTGGCTTTCTTAGTTAAAGATGATTCAGGTAAAAGGCTTTTAGGTGCAGCAATTCTGACATCCATACCTAGTTTTGCACCCATTATCAATAAAGAATTTCCCATATTATTTCTTGCATCACCTAAATATGCAAAACTGATTTCTTTATATTTTTTTCCTGAATGTTCTTTCATGGTAAGTGCATCAGCCAATACTTGTGTAGGGTGAAATTCGGTTGTCAGACCATTCCAAACAGGAACACCTGCGTATTTTCCTAGAGTTTCAACAATTTCTTGACCAAAACCTCTGTATTCAATTCCATCATACATTCTTCCAAGAACTCGTGCGGTATCTTCCATTGATTCTTTATGTCCTATTTGAGTACCGGAAGGCCCCAAATATGTCACATATGCACCTTGGTCATGTGCAGCGACCTCAAAAGCGCACCTTGTTCTGGTTGAAGTTTTTTCAAATATCAAAGCGATATTTTTTCTTTTAAGGTTTTTCTTTTCTTCATCAAAATATTTGTCCTCTTTCAATACTTCTGACAACCAAAGCAGATATTTTATTTCTTTATTGGTAAAATCGGTGAGTTTCAATAAATTACGGTCTTTTAATTTTTTTGCTATTTTTTTTCTTGTTTTTTGATTCATTTTATGACTGGATTTATGATGTTTTAATAAATAATATTAATCGTAATTAAGTGTTATTTTACTTCCAAAATTTTTATTTTCAAGTTTTGTCGCTTCCGTAATGATACTTTTTGCTCCTCCTTTTTCAACAAAGTTAACGGCTGCTCTTATTTTAGGAGCCATACTGCCTTCTCCAAACTGCCCTTCTTCAAGATACTTCCTGGCATCTTTTGCATCTAAAAATTCCAATGTTTTTTGATTTGGTTTATTGAAATTAATATATATATAAGGAACATCTGTAAGAATGTAAAGTTCATCCGCTTTTATTCTTTGAGCCAAAATAGAAGAAGCCATGTCTTTGTCAATAACAGCTTCTATACCTACTAGTTCTCCCTTCTCATTTTTATAAACAGGAATTCCTCCTCCTCCAACAGCTATCACAATTGTTCCGTCTCTTGCTATTTTTGAAATCGTGTCTCGATTAAAAATAGAAATCGGGGTGGGAGAGGCAACTACTCTTCTATACATACCGGGTTTTTTTGCAGTCTCCTTAAATTTCCATTTCTTTTCTTTCTCAAGTGCTTTTGCCTCTTCAAGATTGTAATATTTTCCAATTCGTTTTGTTGGATTCTTAAAGGCGGGATCGTTTTTATCAACTACCACCTGAGTAACTAAGGTCAATATATCCCTTTTAATATTTTCTTCACGAAGAAGATTTCGTAGAACTCTTTCTATTAGATATCCTATTCCTCCTTGAGAATCGGCGACACAAATATCCAAAGGCATTTGAGTAATACCATAAAGTTGCTCGCCTGCATCATTTCTTTGTATAATATTGCCTACTTGAGGTCCATTTCCATGTGTAAGCACTATATTATATCCCTGTTTCATCAGATATACAATGTTTAGCAAGGTGTCTTTGACATTTTCTTCTTGTTGTTCAATAGTACCCTTTTGATCACTTCTTGAAATTGCATTGCCCCCTAAAGCTATTACCGCTAATTTATTCATATTTCTTTTAGATTTGGTATTAATATTAAATAAAAGTTTGCGAAATTATCTAAATTTAACGTAGTATAGAAATAATTTAGTTTTTATTGTCGCTATCAAAAATATAATTAGTCTGTAATTTAGTATTATATATATA
>JALVAD010000583.1 GCA_027011385.1 Saprospiraceae bacterium
GTAATAACTGTGCCAAAATTCAAATTATATCAATATTTCTAATAATATTTCAAAATAAAGATACAAAAAAGCCTTTATCCGCTGCAAAATTACGGATAAAGGCTAAATTTTTTAATGATTTGTTACTATTTACTAAGAAGAATCATCTTCTTGATAGCCACATCTCCATTAAATTCTACTTTGTAGTACAATACTCCGGAAACATTATTCAAATCATCTTTACTCATTTTAACAGAATTTTTACCTTTTTCAAAATTACTTGATTTTTGTACAATTACTTTTCCTGTTACATCGTAAACAGTAGTTGTAACCACACCTGACTCAGGAATCTCAAAAGATATCACTGTCTCATTACTAAATGGGTTTGGAGTATTTTGCAATAATTCAAATCCTCCATTGTCTGCATTTCTGTAATTCAATTCAATTCCATACACATCAAGGTCATCGCTATAAGCTTCTGGGCTTATCACATCTGCAACACCTAATTGGTTTATCAATTGTCCGGCTTTTTTAGCTGTAAAATAGATAGTAAATAAAATTTCGTCATCATTATATGTATTTCCTTTTGTTGAATTCCAACTCATGTATAGTACACCATCTTTAACAGCGTAGTTGTTTTCAGCAATACTCATTTTGCCAGCCTCAACTCTTGCTACTTCAAGATCTGTATTATTGTATTTAATTCCTATTTGCATTCCTGCTATATTGTCAAGTCCGTTAGCATATACCGGAACTTTAACCAATTCACCTGTATTGTATTTCACATTATCGATATCAAGACCAACAATACTTCTAGGTTGGATATTTCCAATTTCACTCAATTTAACTGAATTATTAACATCCCCTATTTTCAATCCTAAGAACTTATTACTGATATTATCTTCAAGTACATTATCCAAATTGATATCATGCATTCCTTCTGTTCCCATCCATGGATTATTTGGATTTTCAAATTGTGTTTTAGCATTGATAAACGACCAAGCTTTTGTATTCTCTAATTTAGAATTTACACCCAATATCAATTTTCTCAATAATAATATATCACTTGCTGTAATCTTTTGATCTTGATTGGCATCTGCTGCCAATAATTTATAAGGACTTTTCAATTTCTTGATTCCTAATAAGTGTTTTTGGATGATTACGATATCTAGTGTTGTTAGACCATTAAGGTAACTGTCATTCAATTCTGCACTCAATTGATAATTTGAATTACCTTCAACATTAAATTGGAAGAATCCATTATCATCAGTTTTAGTTAGTTTTGTTTCATGAGCCAACATATCTTCAATTTCAACACCTGCATCTTTCAATACCTTATCATCATCAGTTACAATGCTTCCTGCAACCAAAGCACCACCAGGCACATTATCTTGTACATGTAATGTCACAGTACAGTAATCCCTATTTCCTGCTTTATCTCTTACCCACATCTTAAGTGTTTGCAATCCAACTTCAGCTTCTGTAAATGTTTTTTGAGTTTGATTACCCAAAGAATCAAATGAGAAGTGCAATTCAGTATCACAGTCACCACAAGTAGCTCCTTTCGTACAGTTATCATCACTACCTCTATCAAAATCCCTTGCTTTAACAACTACCATTCTTGGTTCTGTTGTTGGCATCACTACAGTAGTAATCTCACTATAACACAATGGAGTAGGCTTTTTACAATCTTTCAATATAAATTTATAATCGCATTCATCTATATTTCCACATTTATCTTCAACTGTCCAATATATATGGTATGTTCCAAAATCCATATGATTTCTTGTAAATGTATTTGAATTTCCATTTGCGAAGAATGTACCATCTTCAGTCTCTACTCTATATGTCCATGCTAACTCATCATCAGGTGTACATGTATCATCAGCTTCTGCTACCAAAGTAACATCACCTGAACAATCCGCATTGTATCCACAAACTGTCTGAGTGGCACATGATGTAGTAATCACTGGAGCATTATTATCATTAACCATAATCACCTGTGTATGTGTCCACATTCCTTCATATGGATGACCAGGTAAACCAAGGTAATATGGATTACTATCATTATAGTTACACCAATCAATAACCGTCCAATCTCTCAATATCTTGTAACAAGCATCTTCAACTACATTAAACACTCTATCTGTATAAGTAGAAGCTACCATGCTACAAGCATCATCATGACTTAGATCAGGCTCTCCTGTAATACTTGGATCTGTATCTGCATTAGTACAACCTACCAAATTGGTTTTATCTCTTGGCCAATCGTATTTAGTCATTCTGAAAGGAGTATCATTTCTTACATATATTTTTTGAGTACAAGTCTTTACAACATTACCGCCAACTAATACTTTCCATGTCTTAGATGCACTACCGACACCACAATTATTTAAAGACTCAGAAATCGGATCTGACTCTAATTGATAATCACAGTTATATACCACATAAGGAGTACCTAAATTCAAAGCTTCCAAATCCGTACCACAATCAACATATATCGGCTTTGGACAATCAATTTGAGGTTTAAATTTGTTATCAACAGATACCCAAACCATACATGTATTTGAATTTCCTTCCTTATCAGTTACTTTAAGTACAACTTGTCTAGAGTTACCAACATCATTTCCATTGAAATCAACATACTTCTTGAAAGTACCTATGCTATTTCCATACATTCTCGCTACAGTAAAATCTACATCAGAACAGTTGTCAAAACTACCATCATCAAATGTTTCTGCATTAACTCTTGCAGTACAATCTGAAGAAACAGTAACTACTGTATGCTCATCACAAATCGGAATTGGTGCTACATCATCTACTACTCTTACTGTTAATGTTGCGTATGTCTTATTCCCACAAGCATCAGTAATAATATACCTTACACATGTCTCTCCCACTGGAAGATTATCAATAGTATATTCAAGTGTATTTAAGTGCTCTTTTCCATAAGGATCTTTTACAACTCTTGAACTGATATTGTCAAAAAATTCAAATATTCCATTTCCTGTATCACAATATCCTACAACATAATCATACGCTTCACTACAACCATAATCTACGATATGAGGTAATGGTAATACTATATCATCAGCTGCACATTTAAATGGATCAGCACTTACTTCGATAGTTTGCAATATATTTGTATATAATACCATAGGAGTATTATCAATAACCAATATTATTTGATAGTGTACACTTGGATTTACACCTGTCTGACCGGGTTCACACATGTCATATGCTATCCACTTTCTCAATATTTTATATGACCCCGGACATTTATCAAATTTCTCATCTGAGTATGTCACATTTATCATACAATATGCAGGATCAGGATAAATTGGATTACCATCAATAGTAGGCACTTCAACTTCACCCGGTTGAGGATATCCATCACCATTAGTGTCCCAAATATTATTTGTCTCTGTAAAATCTCCACTTAAGTCTGCTACCATAAATTTGCCTGAACATGACAATGGTGCTTCAGATCCAGCCAATCCATCATAATTAGCAGGCCATTCCATATCATTGAGACCTTTATGCTCCCATCTAATCACATGCTCGCATACAGGTGTTTTCATTCCTCTCCAATCTGTTCCTTGATATTTTATTTTTCTTTCTTGGAAATAATCGCCACAAGCATCACTATTTGGTGTTGTTATATCAGACAAAATATCAATACTTGTTTTGTTATTGTAGCAATTATCACTAACAATAACACCTCCTCCAATAGTCAAAAAACTTTCACTTTTTATAGTTAAACTAGCTGATGTAACAGTTCTGGTACCGGCACTATTATTTGTCACCACAATATACCAAGTACCATTGACATAAGAGTCTAAAGCTTGATATCCTGACCAAAAATAGTCATTACCAAATCCGGTATTTGGGGAAACTTCACTTGGTGATTCAATTTTGACTGAAACGCCTGAAGAAGTACCTGCAAAACCTAAATTAGCTCTTACATACTGAATTATTTCAGATTGATTAGCCAAGTTCTTAACATCAACAGGTATCCTTGCATCTTCACCAGCTGCAATAACAATTGGATTAGTTGGGAAATTAGTGTAATTTGGACCAACTGTATTTTCAACAACTGCAGTAAATCCTACTTCATACGCACCATGTGACTTCGTAGTAAGATAATCTGACAAATCAGCTGAACATGATACATAGGCAGTATCAAGACATCTCAATGTTGGAGCAATTTTATCTTCTACATACAACCCTCCCATAGTAGTATTATGGTGGTCAGCTAAGAAACTCACTGTTGCCATAAGGGTATGACCATAGTAAGATTCAACATTGTCCAAAATCCAATTTCCAGTACCTCCTGCTTCCGCATGACCAACTTCCACTCCATTATCCGTAATGGTCAGGATTTCATAGCCACAGGTCACATTGTCATTTTCCCCTTCGATTATCATTTCAGGAGTAACTGTAGCGATACAATTATCATCTAAAGACACTTGTACCAAATCATTACTGCTCAAAGGACAATCATTTTGTGCAGATACATTGGTAAATGTAAAAAGCACAAATAAAAACATAAATGCTAGGTAAGATTTTCTTACTACAGCACTTAATTCACTTGTAAAATTCTTGTTTTTCATGAGTATTTAAAAATTTATTGATTACGAAATTTATTTCAATATTTAATCACACGAATCAGATGGATTAATACAGAATACTCATGAAGGTCAATTTTTATATTTCAAACGATAGATCAAACATCTACCGGTTCTTTTTCTTTAATTAGTATATCAAATTTTGACACAAAACTTATTAAATCCGCAGTACTTGTCACATTTATTTTTTTCATTATGTGTTTCCTATGTACTCCTACGGTATGATCACTGATATAAAGCTCTTTTGCAATTGCTCTATTACTCATACCTTGACAAATAAATCTTAAAATCTCTTTCTCTCTTCTTGTTAACTTTTGCCGTATCAAAAAGCGGTCATAGGGATACTTTTTTTTTTCTAAGCTTTCGGTACTATTATTATCTGCAATACTTTTAACGGGAGACACTTTAAGATTTTCTCCAATATAAATATCATCTCTAAAAATAGTATCCAAGCCTGAAAAAAGAGAACTAGATGAACTTGATTTTAACAAGTATCCATCTACTCCCAATCTAAAGCATTTCTTGACCAAGTTCATATCACCGTAAGCACTCAAAACAAAAAGTTTAACATTTCTGTCAGCCTTTCTTATTTCTTTTATCAAATCTTCCGGTTCAATATCAACAAAGTTAATTTCAAAAATAAGAGCATCAAAATCTTCATTTTCAATTTGTGAAATCAAGTCTTTACCTGATTTCGCTGTGGCTGCTACTTTATAGCCGGGGTACTCATTAGCTTCAAGAAGATTCTTTAAACCTTCCAAGAACATTTCATGTTCATCCGCTATTGCTATTTTATAATCTGCCATTTAAAAAAAATTAAGTTAAGTTTAATGAAAATCCAATATAAAAATAGATTCTCAACATCTTATATACAAATAGAATGCCAAACTTATTCCATTTTTTAATTAGTGTTGATACTCAATTTATTA
>JALVAD010000584.1 GCA_027011385.1 Saprospiraceae bacterium
GATAGCAGGATGCAAATCTTGAGGGAAAAAACTAAAGCCTATCAAAGTGATAAACAAAAGTGCGGTGATAATATAAATCAACAGAGTTTTGTGTTTTCCTTTCTTGAGAAATAGAAATAGGAATAGAGGGTTAAGCCAAATGAAATTCCAATTGTCTTTTGTGGCTTGATGGTCTGTAAAAAACCAAAGGAAAGTGATGAGTAAACCGCCTATAAATGCAGCGATGAACCACAGTTTGTCATACCATTTGTATAATATTTTTCGCTTTTTATAAGAAAAAATGAAAATTGCGATTTCTATTAAAAAGAAAAAAGTGAATATCCATACCGGATATAAAAACTTTGGTAATACATATCCGGTATCTCCAAATTCATAAACCGGATATTCTTTTTTCACTAGCTTTTTGATGACAGTTCTGTTTGATTTCATGTCATCCAAAGAAGGTTTTGTGTTCATCTTGGCTTTTGAAAGAAATTTTTGAAGTTGAGGAGGCAAAAAGGTGCTTTGTCTCACAGTGGGGTATTTGTCAGCCTTGACGCCTATAATCAAATCAATGCCAAAATCCATCCATTGATGATTTGATATTTGTTCATCTAGTAATTGTCTAAATGTTTTATCAGTCCGGTTTTTACTGATAATTAACTTGCCGTCAAGACTTTTTTCTATTATTTGTAAAGGTCTGGTTGAGCAATTATCGAAGAAAAAATCATATTTGTAATATCTGTTTTCCTTTTTATAATTTTCTTTGAGTAGCTTGTACAACTTTACTTTTTCTCTATAATTCAAATTCAAAATCTGCTCGTACATGCTGCGTTTATAATACTTGTAGTAGCGATAAACATCTTTGTATTCATTGTATCCCAAAGAATAGTCGAGTTTACCTCTTAAAAATTTGATCAGAAAAAACGGTGCGTCAAAGTCAAATTGCCCATAGTTAAATACTAAATCCATTCCCTGTGCATCATCTTTAATTCTTATAGCTGTATGCCCCCACACAGAATGTGGATCATTTCCCGCACCAAAAGTAAGAAGTGAAATCATCGCATCTTTAGAGAAAATACTATCGGTTTTAGGGGAAGGGATTTCGGTTTTAACTTTTGTCGTCACACCTAATAAAAAAAGGATTGATATAATCAGGTATTTGATATTAAGCTTCATTGTAATATTGTTTTAATCATCTTTTGGCTCAAAAATACTCAAAGCATTTAATTTTTGTGTATTAATGGCAAAAATATTTTTTTTGCTATCTTAGCGTTGTAAAAAATAAAATATGGAAAAAAAATATGATATTATTGTAATCGGAAGTGGTCCCGGGGGGTATGTAGCTGCTATTAGAGCTGCTCAATTGGGTTTTAAGGTTGCTGTCGTGGAAAGAGAATCCCTTGGGGGAATTTGTCTGAATTGGGGATGTATCCCTACCAAAGCCTTATTGAAAAGTGCACAGGTGTACAATAGTTTTAAGCACGCAGAAAGCTATGGTTTGGAAGCAAAAGATTTTGACTTTAATTTTGATGCAATAATAAGAAGGAGTAGGGGAGTAGCTGAAAAAATGAGTAATGGTATCGGTTTTTTATTTAGAAAAAATAAAATTGATATTATCGAAGGCTTCGGCAAATTGATTGCTGCCAATAAAATTATGGTTACAAATAAGAGTGGTGAAGAATCAGAATTTGAAGCCGGACATATAATTTTAGCAACTGGTGCAAGGGCAAAAGAATTGCCCAATTTGAAGATAGATGGGACTCATATCATTGGATATAGAAAAGCTATGACTTTGGATAATATTCCGAAAAGTATGCTTGTAGTTGGCGGAGGAGCTATTGGGGTGGAATTTGCCTATTTTTACAATTCTCTTGGAGTGGAAGTTACTCTTGTTGAGTTTTTGAAGCAAGGTGTATTGCCTCGAGAAGATAAAGATGTATCAAGAGTATTGGCTAGATCATTTAAGAAAAAAGGGATTAAAGTGATGGGCTCAACATCCGTTGAAAATGTAGAGGTGAAAGACGGCAAATGTATTGTGAAAATAAAAGATTTGAAGAAGGATAAAGAGAGTGTCTTGGAAGTGGAAGTGGTTTTGTCAGCAGTCGGTGTTACTCCAAATACTGAGAATATTGGGCTCGAGGAATTGGGTATAGAGACAGAAAGAGGATTTGTACTGGTTGATGATTATTACAAAACCAATATAGAGGGAGTTTATGCAATTGGAGATATTATACCTACGCAGGCTTTGGCACATGTCGCTAGTGCTGAAGGCATCACTTGTGTGGAAAATATAGCCGGATTGAATCCAGAAACTATTAATTATAATAATATTCCCGCAAATACTTATTGTAGTCCGGAAGTAGCATCCGTTGGTTTGACTGAGGAACAAGCCAAAGAAAAATATGATGAATTAAAAATAGGGAAATTTCCTTATACAGCCTCAGGTAAAGCTAGTGCAGCCGGAGAAAATGAGGGGTTTGTGAAGTTGATCTTTGAAGCTGAATTTGGCGAACTTGTAGGTGCACATTTGATTGGGTACAATGTAACTGAAATGATTGGCGAACTTGTCGTGGCTAGAAATTTGGAGACGACAGGGCATGAACTATTCAAGTCGATTCATCCACATCCAACAATGAATGAAGCCATAATGGAGGCTGCTGCTGCGGCTTATGACGAAGTGATTCATATGTAGGGATGTTTAATATTGTTTGTGATAAAAATAAAAAAATGAAGAATATTTATTTATCGATTTTGGTCTTGTTTTTTGCATTAAATATCACAGCTCAAGATAATTCTAAGCCAAAAATATATAATCCGGATATAGGTGTAAATGCCCAATTAGAAGAAGCTATTGGTAAGGCAAAAGCTGAAGGGAAAAATGTCTTAATTCAAATAGGGGGAAATTGGTGTTCTTGGTGCTTAAGATTTCATAAATTTGTCAAGGATAATCCCAAATTGGATAGCCTGGTCAATAAAAACTATGTATATATCTTACTCAATATTGATAGAAATCATAAACACAAAGAAATAATGAAAAAACTGAGATTTCCAAATCGTTTTGGGTATCCTGTTTTTGTGATTTTGGATGGTGATGGTGAATATCAACATACACAGAATTCAGCTCTTCTTGAATTAGGAAAGTCGTATGATATCAAAAAAGTTAAAGAGTTCTTAAAAAATTGGACAGTACAAGCTATTTCACCTTAGACTTATTATTCAATATATTGAATTGATAAAGAAATACCATCTTCGCATGGTACATCGTTGGGAGGTTAGAGACTTTCAACTCAAAGTAGGGAACACCTTTTAGTGAAATAAACTTTACCAAAGTCTCGAAATTTGATTTAGTATAAAGTGAAGTGAGTCACAAGGTTAAGTTAAATTAATAATTATTCCTGAAAAAGTTGACTTTTGTATTTTTTTTATTAGATTTGCTGTTGTGATAGTGAATGGAGTATTTGATAATCAAAATAATAAAATAGTATAGTTATGAGGAAAAAAGTAAATTTTGTTTTATTTTATCTGTCTTTTTTAGTTTTAATTGTAGCCTGTGGAAAGGGGGAAGATGTTAAAACGAAAAGAGATGGTAATCAAATATCGAGCTTTGTAGTTTCTGGTGTAAACGGAGAAATATTTTCTAAATCTATTTTAGTGCATTTACCAAAAGGTACAGATTTAACTGATTTAGCACCTGTAATAGTAGTATCAGAAGGAGCTACCGTTGTTCCTGCTTCTGGTGTTTTGCAAGATTTTAGTAATCAAGTTGAATATACAGTTACTGCAGAAGATGGAAGTTCCAGAGTATATACAGTTAAAGTTCTTAATAGGTGTGCTGAAGAAGAAAATATATATTCTTTTAATTATAATGGGAAAAAGTATGAACTGGTAAAAGAGGCTAAATCATGGAAGAATGCTGTTACTTGTGCTGTTGAAAGAGGAGGTTATTTAGCTGAGATAAATAATGGAGCTGAAAATGCAGCAATTTTCAAAGAATTGATGGATAATGCTGGCATTGACAAGACTAAGACTGTTGCAGAAGATGGAGGTTCGGCTTCATATGTTTGGTTGGGAGGAAATGATTTGACTACCGAAGGAGTATGGGTCTGGGATGGAGATGGTGTGGGAACTTCTATACAATTTTGGCAAGGCAACTACGATGGAAGTGCTGTAAACAACCGTTATAATAATTGGGGGAAAGAACCAGATAATTATGGAGGACAGAATGCTTTAGGATTAGCATTGACAGAGTGGCCAAAGGGAAGTGGAAGCTTAGGGATTGCAGGTCAATGGAATGATGTTAAAGAATTTGATAAATTGTATTTTGTTATTGAGTATAAATAGTAAATCTACTTTAATTGTAAAAACAGAGGAGTTTTGATCTATGTATATAGATATGGAGAGTGGTGCATAGCGCTAGAGAAAGGGTGAAATTGATAAAAAAGTTTAAAAAAAAACTATGAAAAATAGTTTCGCTATTTCTTAACAATATTTGCTTTAATTATAGCAAATATCATCACCGCAGCACTTATCCATTGGATAGGAGATAATACATTGTGATTGATAATATAGTCAAAAAGTATTGCTGAAATTGGAAAAAATAGTTCTACTATAGTTGAAACACTAGCTTTTATATATTTCAAACCATAATAATACATTAATATTGCACCTGATCCTGTCGTTAGAGATATTATTAGGATGATAACCCAATTTTCGTAATTCAAATTGCTAAATTCTAACATTAAGCCGGAAAATATTATATATGGCAACAGTAGAAAAAAAGCAGTTCCATATCTGAAAAATGTCGCTGTAATAAAATCAACCTTAGCTAAAATGTTTTTGCTAAATACAGTTGAGCTTCCAAATGAAAACGCTGCAACTAATGAGAGAAGTGCCGCATGAATAGTATTTTTGTCAGCTTCTAAATTTGGGGCTTTAAAGCCAAAAGTTAGGAAATAACCTGCAATAATTGCTACTGTTCCCCACATTAAAAAGTTTTTTGATAATTTCTCTTTTAGAAAAATAGCCGCTAAAATTATTGCGAAAACCGGTTGAAATTTTTGAAGTAAAACTACAACTGACAATTGTTGAAAATTAACTAGAAATAATGCCTTGACAATGGCAACCGTTCCTATAACTCCACCAAATATACTAACTGCAATTAATGAATAGATGGCTGTTTTGTCCAATTTTTTTAATTCTGAATATCTCTTATAAAGAAATATATTCATAAATACAAAGGGTAAAGCATGTAGAATAAATACTACAAATACCACGTTTATATTGCTCAATCTTGGCGTTAAAACCACTCCGTCCAAGCCCCAAAGTGCAGAGGCTACACCAATTAATACGATTCCCAAAAGGGATTTATCTTTGCTCCAAGACATATTTTGCGTTTATTGAGCCGCAAATATACTCATCGCAGTTAGGTTTTTGGGAATTATGACAATTTTATTTTTATCTGGTATTGATTTGAAAGTTTCCCTTAATTACTCACCGGGTTTCATAGTGATAGTTCAAAATACTAATATATCCATGTAAT
>JALVAD010000585.1 GCA_027011385.1 Saprospiraceae bacterium
GTATAAGCTAATATTAATAGCATTTATTATTTTATTGCCTAGTATTTTGTCAGCTCAAAATAATATCGGCATTGATGAATTGATGGAAAAATATACTGAAAGCCTAGAAGAAAATGACGATATTGATTTTACTGTAATCAGAGAGAAATTTGAATTTCTGATGGAAAATCCTATCAATCTGAATAAATGCGATGCAGATGATTTAAGATACCTTGATATTCTTTCAGAGCAGCAGATAAATTCGTTTATTAAATATAGAAAAGATCTTGGAAAACTATATTCCCTCTACGAATTGCAGGCAGTTCCCCTTTTTGATCTCAATACGATAACACTCATTCTCCCTCTAGTGACTGTTGGTAGTTATAGCGATGATTATCACGTTTCTATATTAAAAATGTTGTCTTCAAGCAAAAAAGCTCTGTATCTCAAGTCAAAATCAACTATTGAAACTAAATCAGGATATATTTCCGACACTGATAAACCGGCAAAATATGCCGGAAATAAGTATAATCTTTACACAAAACTCAAAATGAATTATAGCAATCATATGGATATTGCTCTGATTGCAGAAAAAGATCCGGGCGAATCATTTTTCAAAGATTATAATAAAACCGGCTTTGACTATTATTCAGGTCATTTCTTTTTGTACAAATACAAAAGCTGGTTAAAAGAGCTCAATATCGGTGATTATACGATTAGTTTGGGGCAAGGTCTGATATTGCACAATGATTTTAGCAGAGGCAAAAGCTCCCTTGTTACAAATCTTAAAAAAAATGCAACAAAAGTCATTAGACCTTATTCTTCTGTGAATGAAAATATGTATTTTAGGGGTATCGCTACAACTGTAAATATTTTTAAAAATATAGAGTTCTCCGTCTTCGGCTCATACAAATATATCGATGCTAATATCGAAGAGAAACCCATAGATTTTGAAAACAGTAAAGTTTTTGCTTCAAGTCTGCAAATATCGGGTTTCCACCGCCTAAAAAGTGAAATAGAGGGAAAACACAGCATTCTACAAAAGTCTTTTGGCAGTAGAATCAATTTCAAATTCAAAAACTCATACATAGGTTTCAATTTTTTCAATCTACAACACGACAAAGAGTTGATAAGACAGAATAAACTGTATAACAAATACAAATTTTCAGGCAAGCACCTGATGAATTTTAGTTTGGACTATTCTATTTTGATCAATAGAATTCTGTTTTATGGTGAAATGGCTAGGAGCAAAAACAATGCATTTGCTATACTTCAGGGTATTCAGTATGTTCCTTCCAGTCATTTGAATATAGCTTTGTTGTACAGGAATTATTCAGCTAAATACGAAAGTATAAATTCAAATTCATTTGGCGAAACGGTTGGAACGAACAATGAAAGTGGATTTTACCTAGGATTCAATTGGCATATCAACAATAAATGGACACTCAGTATGTATCAGGATATTTGGAAATTTCCTTGGCTTAGATACAATATCAGTTCTCCAAGTTTTGGAAACGAATATTTTGCCATTTTGAAATATAAAAAAAGGCATAAATACAGCTTTTATTTACAGTATAAATTTGAAAATAAGGCAAGGGATGTTTCGAGCAGTTTTTATACAAAAAACACTGTATATGGTAATAAGACAAGATTGCGTTTTCATATCAATTATAAAATCAGTAAAAGTTGGGAATTGCGAAATAGATTGGAACTATCTCGATTCACTATTCACAAAGATAAAACTCAAGGAATAATGATATACCAAGACATAATATTCAAACCTGTACAATTTCCTTTTGCCTTTACATTCAGATATGCTATATTTGATACAGACAGTTACAATACTGCAATCTATGTTTATGAAAATGATATATTGGGAGAAGCTTTGATTCCTGCATATTTCAATAAAGGTTTCAGAGGTTATATCAATATGAGATACAGACCAAATACCAATATCACAACAGAATTGCGCTTGTCAAGATGGTATTATCCCAAAGAAAAGACTTTAGGTAGTGGTACTGAATTGATTAATACAAATCACAAAACCGATATAAAAATTCAATTGAAACTTAATTTTTAAGCTGTATTACATTTCGGATAGTCAATAACATATCAAATCTCAAAAAAGTCATCGTACTGATTAGCTCGTCCTGATTTTTTTTCAGGCATAGCTCTAGGCTCATCAAGATCCAGAATATCAGAATCATCATTAGCTTGAAGTAAAAGTGACTCTTTATCTTCACCTAGGATAAGTGAATCTCCTTCCCTCTCCCATTTTTCAAGCAATTTTAATCCTTCTTCCTCAAAAACTCCATTTTGAAGGTCTATTGAGCTCATGAAATTATCAGAGATTTCCATAAATCGCTCCATTTCACCAACTTTTTTACTTACATCATCAGCTACCGCTTCTAGAGCCATATCAAACATTTCTCGTTTATCTTTGTCGCCTTTGATGATATTCATTGCTGATTTCATAGCAGAATGACTAGCTCTCATAGCTTTTCTTTCTCTCTCTTTTATCATCACTTGGTCTTCTATATCTTCAAGCATGATCTTAGAATTTCGCTCCATTTTATCCAAAACACGGTACAAAATTTCCATTTTGCGGTACAATTCCTCCAATTTTATATTTGAATCTTTGAGACGTCCGGCTTTTCTTGTTTTCAAAATCATTGCATCTTTCATTTTTGATGCTCGTGCTTCTGAAGCTAATGTAAGATTCTTCTCCAATTCTTTTTGATTATTAAAAATCAATTCTTTAAGTTGATGCATTTGTTTTCTAAGCTTCCCAATCTGCATATTCATTTTTTTCAAATTGGATTTCAAATCATCGATATATGATTTTAATACGGATATTGGATCAATCTTAATAAAAAGTGAAGTTATCCACCTCATGGCACTTTTATACATATAAGAAACAAGCGCCCTCATTTTTGGATCAAGCACCATATAGAGGATTAACCCGATAGCTAAAATAATCAGAGATAGACCAAGTGTATTCTGAGCAAAAAGCAATATCTGAGGTAAAAACTTCACAAAAGCATAGCCTCCACCTAGCAATAATGCAGCTAGAAATACACCACCTGTTTTCCCTTCCGGTCTTTTCCAAAATGATTTTGATTTGGTTATTCTGTCCATTTTATGTAATCTTGTTTTATTTTAAATATTTATTAATTTTATCTTTATCAAGAATAATTTTATTAACGATTTGTTTCAAAGCATTATCAAAACCGGCTTTTATATTATCCACTTTTGACTTGGAGTCATCCAACTCCTTAGTAATTATCGATATTTCTTTCTCTTTGGAAGCAATTCTCTTTTTTAGTTCCTCAAATGCTTTTTTGTCATCAGAAAGACTTTTATTCAGTGAATTTAATTTACTGTTTTTCTCTTGAAGCTTTACTTTTGCATTATTGACAAGAGCTTCATTGAACTTCACTTTTTCTTTATTCAAAACATTTAAATAAAAATCTGCAGTTTTAAGCAACTTATCTTTCTCAACATTCATAGTTTTAGCCAAAGCATAGGCAGTATTGAACAGCTTCTCTTCTTCCGAACTGATGCCTTGTTTTTTTAGATTATTGATGCTTTGGACAAATTCAAGGTAATCATAGCCTTTAATATTATTATCTTCAATCGCTTTGAAGAGAATATTCACAAACCTTTCTGTATCTTTACCGGAAACAGTAGGACTTTTTTTCTTAGAAATATCTTTTGTGGAGTTTATGGTTTTGGACGTCGATTTACTCGACTCAACCTCATTATCTTCAACTATAAATAATGACTTCAATTGATTAAAAATACTCATTTGATTGTTTTCATTAATATTTTGTTTACAAATATATAAAAATATTAGATATCTATATAATTAAAACAATAAATAAATTATTTAACATTTATTTTAGTCTAAATCCCTAAAAAATTGTCTTAAATCTTTAGCATCTTTGGGATCCATCTTCCCCGCTAATATTAACCTTAAATCTCTTCTTCTAAGAGCCCCCTCATAGCGTTTTACCTCATCCTCAGTTAAAGGTACAACTGGTTTAACTTTCGTCGGTTTTAGTGTTTTTTCATCAAGAGCGACAAAAGTAAAATAAGCATTATTGCTTTTCTTGGGGATATTGGAAGAAAGTGAAGTTGTAAACACTTCCAGAAACACTTCAATTGATGTATTAAAAGCCCTTGTAACATTGGCATTAATAGTGATTACATCACCTACTTTGATCGCTTCTTTAAAGGAAACATTATCGACCGATACCGTAACCACATTATTATTTGTATGTCTTCCTGCACAAATTCCTCCGGCAATATCCATCCATCTCATCAAATTTCCACCCATCAAATTCCCCAATGGATTGGTGTCATTTGGCATTATCAATTGTGTAAAAACAGTTTTTGATTCTGCTACAGTTTTTCCCTCTTCTTTATTCATATTAATATTTTTTTATATATTCATCAATCTATCCTCTGTCAATAAATTTCAATGCGAAAAAATGAAATACACTTTGTCAATAATTTCCACCTATTTCATACATGGGATTAGAACTAATTATTTATAAAATTAGTATTTTTTCTTGTTTTTTGTATTAGTTTTGCTAAAAATTAAGGGCAAAATAAATTTTACTATGAAAAATATAAAAGTCAGTGTAATTATGGGGTCTGATTCAGATTTGGACATTATGAAAAAGTCTATTGATATCTTGGATTACTTTGGAATAAAAAATGAAGTAGCCATTATTTCTGCACATAGGACGCCCCAAATGCTAGACAATTATGTAAAAAGCCTGAGATCTAGAGATATACAAGTAGTGATATCAGGTGCCGGAGGAGCCGCAGCTTTACCTGGAGTCATTGCTGCATTGACACCAATACCAGTGATTGGAGTTCCAATAAAATCTTCAAATTCGATTGACGGCTGGGATTCAATACTTTCAATTTTGCAAATGCCGAGTGGCATCCCTGTTGCTACAGTAGCCTTGGATGGTGCTAAAAATGCAGGTCTATTGGCAATAAGGATATTGGCTCTATCGGACGACAAAATATCCGCTCAACTTGACAAATTTATTGAGGATATGAAAAATACGGTAAAGGCCAAATCTAAAATTCTAGAAAAAAGAGGGTTTAATCCGGCAAAATTACAAAACTAACTTTTGGAAAGATTAATATTTATACCATATTTGGAGTAGCTAACAAAAAAAGCAAAAAAATGATTTTCTTTCCAATCTATCTCCTGATAGCATCATACGATTACAATCTACCAGTAAGTAAAAATCGGATTACTTTCTTTTTGAAGTTATCAGATGGTAGATAGCGAATAGGTATATCCAGCCATGTATACCTTGTCACAACAGATTTTTCTCTTGAAAAAGTATTAAAAGAGTATTTTCCATGATATGCACCAAGACCACTCTCTCCCACTCCACCAAATGGCAACCTGTCATTGATAAAATGAACAACCGTATCATTCACTACAGCACCTCCAAAAGAGAATTTATTTATTAAATATTTTTTGAATTTTCT
>JALVAD010000586.1 GCA_027011385.1 Saprospiraceae bacterium
TACACCATCTTTTTCAGCCAGTTTTCTAGCAGTTCCGGATGGTCTCACTTGGAATCCTATAATAATAGCATCGGAAACAGTAGCTAGTAGAACATCAGATTCAGATATTTGCCCAACACTTTTGTGAATCACATTTACTTGCAACTCAGGGATTGATAGTTTTATCAAAGAATCTGACAGAGCTTCAGCAGTACCGTCAGTATCCGCTTTAACTATTAAATTCAATTCTTTGAAATCGTCAAGTTTTAATCTTCTTCCGATTTCTTCCAAGCTAACACGTTTTTTGGTTCTTGTTGATTGCTCCCTGGCAATTATAGACCTTTTTGTTGCGATATCTCTTGCATCTCTTTCATTTTCGTATTCTTTGAAAGTTTCACCGGCTTGAGCTGCACCATTCATTCCAAGTACCTTTACGGGTGTAGAGGGTCCTGCAGATTTAATTCTCTTACCGGCAGCATTTATCATAGCTTTTACTTTTCCCGAATAATGACCTGCTAGAATAACAGAACCTATCTTCAATGTTCCTTTTTGAACCAAAATATTGGTTATATATCCTTTACCTTTATCCAAAGTAGCTTCCAGAACTGACCCTGCAGCCAATCTGTTTGGATTAGCCTTTAGCTCCATAAGTTCTGCTTCTAAAAATACTTTTTCCAATAGTTCTTTAATACCTTTACCTGTTTTTGCTGAGATGTCATGTGACTGATACTTTCCACCCCATTCTTCTATCAATAGATTCATAGATGCTAGTTCCTGTTTGATCCTTTCAGGATCTGCACCAGGTTTATCGATTTTATTAATTGCAAAGATCATTGGTACTCCTGCTGCTTGTGAGTGACTGATAGCTTCCTTTGTTTGAGGCATTATCTTGTCATCAGCTGCTATTACGATAATCACGAAGTCAGTTACTTTCGCTCCTCTGGCTCTCATCGCTGTAAAAGCCTCATGTCCCGGTGTATCAAGGAAAGTTATTTTCTTCCCTTCACCCAAATCAACTTCATATGCACCTACGTGTTGTGTAATACCACCTGCTTCACCTCCAGCAACATTAGTTTTTCTGATAAAATCAAGCAATGATGTCTTTCCGTGGTCAACATGTCCCATTACTGTAACTACAGGGGCTCTTGGTAATAAGTCTTCCTCATTGTCTTCTATATCGTCATCATCATCATCAATCTCATCTGCACTTATAAACTTAACTTCATAATTAAATTCATCAGCCACCAATTCAATAATCTCTTTTTCAATTCTTTGGTTAATCGATACTATAACACCTAGATTCATACAGGTCATTATAATATCTGTAACCGGTATATCCATCAAATTTGATAATTCGGAAACACTAATGAATTCACTTACTTCTATTACATTTGTTTCTACATTCTCTTCTGATACATTCTTTTCTCTCTTTATAGCTTTACTCTCACGACGTATTTTCGACCTCCTACTTTTGCCAGTTCCTCCTGACTTAAGTTTGGCCATTGTAGCTTTGATTTTATCTTCGATTTCTTTTTCAGAAATTTCTGTAACTTCCTCTTTCTTCTTCTGATTCTTTTTTTGATTTCTTAAAACCTGATTAGGGTTGATTTTTCTTCTCTTCCTCTTTCTTCTGCCTTCTCCACCACTGCCGGCTGCTTTTTTTGTCTCTTTGCTCTTGTCAGCAGTTGCTTTAGCTTTAGGTTTTTTTCTTGTTTCAAATTTAGAAACATCAATTTTGCCTAGTTTTTTTAGCCCTTTCAATATTGGTGTTTCCGCCCTCATCATTTCAACCTCTTTAGGTTCATCTTTCTTCTTTATTATCTCAACTTCCTTTGGTTCGACCTTCTCAACTTTCTTTTCTTCCTTGATGGAGTCTTTTCTTTTAGGTTTCTCTTCTTTAGCTTTTGGTTCTTCCTTGACCTGTAATTCTATTTTTTTCTTCTTTTTTGGCTTTTTAGTTATTTTATCTAAATCAACTTTACCTAGTACGGTAAGACCTGTTTTGCTTTCTTCCTTTTCTTCAACCGTATCTTCTTTCTTATTCTTTTCGGAGGGAGCTATTTTTTCTTCGGTTTTTTCTTCAACTTCTGTTTTTTTTGCTATCTTCTCTTCTTTAGGCTCTTCCTTAGGTTTCTTTTTAGTTTCCTTTTTCTTTGGAGTCTCAATGTTAGTTCTCTCTACTTTTTTCTTTTCTTCCTCGATTTTTTCTCTTGCTTTTACCTCTTCTTCTTTTCGTTGTCTTCTTTCTGCGAGCAAAGCTTCTGCTTCCTCTTTTTCCGCGATAGAATTGCTAAATCTGGTGAGTAACAAAGCATGTACCTCATCAGATATTTTCGCTATTGGTTTATTTGCAATCTCAATACCCTGCGAATGTAGGTATTCTACAATTGTACTTGTTCCAACATTTAATTCTTTCGCAATTTTGAATAACTTGTACGCCATTATCAATATTTAGTTCTATGTTTTGTTAAAGGTTTAGCTCCTCATTAAAAATCAAAAAATACTTTTACTATCAGAATGAACTCTAGTTTTCTTCAAATTCCGATTGTAAAATATTCAACACATCATCGATTGTCTCTTCTTCAAGGTCTGTTCTTCTTGCCAACTCTTCTCTATTCAAGTCCAATACACTTTTGGCTGTATCACAACCAATATTTTTAAATTGATCTATGATCCACTCTTCTATTTCATCGCTAAACTCATCCAAATCAACATCGTCAATTAAGTTTTCATCTACTTCTCTATATATATCTATTTCATATTTTGTCAATCTACTAGCAAGTTTTATATTAGCACCATTTTTACCTATGGCCATTGATACCTGATCTGGTTTTAAGTATACAGCAGCCTTCATGTTCTCATCATCCAGTTCGATTTTTGAAACTTTAGCCGGAGTCAATGATCGTTGGATATATAATATGGTATTATTGGTAAAATTGATTATGTCAATATTTTCATTTCTCAATTCACGGACAATTCCATGTATCCTTGAACCTTTCATTCCAACACATGCACCAACAGGATCAATTCTGTCATCATAAGATTCAACTGCTACTTTTGCTCTGATACCAGGTATTCTTACTATATCTTTTATTGTAATCAAACCATCTTCAATCTCAGGAACTTCTTGTTCCATAAGTTTTTCAAGGAATTTGCTATCTGTTCTGGAAATAATGATAATCGGATTGTTATTTCTCATTTCAACATGCTTAATAACAGCTTTTATCATATCACCTTTTCTGAAAAAATCACCTTTTATCATTTCACTTCTAGGTAAAATCAATTCATTGTCAGTCGCATCATCTATTACCAATAAATCTTTTTTCATTATTTGGCCTACTTCACCCAAAACCAATTCACCTGCTCTATCCTTGTATTTTTTATAGACATCTTCTTTTTCTAATTCTGTTATTCTTGAAACCAATGTTTGTCTTGCAGCCATTATAGCCCGTCTACCAAAAGACTCTACATCCAATTGTTCATAACACTCTTCTCCAACCTCATAATCTTCATCAATCAATTGTGCTTCGGAAAAGGAAATTTGAGTAAGTACATCCGTAACCTCCCCATCAGGAACAATCTCACGTACTTTCCACAATTCAAGGTCGCCATTAGTCGTATTTACAATGACTTCAAAATTATCATCAGAGCCATATTTCTTTTTGATTAGCGTTCTGAAAACATCTTCCAAGACCCGTACCAAAGTTGGTCTATCCATGTTTTTCCCCGCTTTAAATTGAGAAAAAGATTCTATTAAATTCATTTTTTCTTTTTATTAAATTTTACAATTACTTTAGATTCGAGGATATCCTCAAACTTCAATTCTATTATTTTTACACTTTTCTTTTCAGATACTTCCAATACTATACCAAACTCATTGACCTCAATAAGCGTTCCTTTAATTTTAGCGTTTTCAGCTAATTTAACTTTCAAGTCTCTACCAATATTCTTTTTGTATTGTCTTTTGACAAGTGGCTTATCTAGCCCTGGAGAAGAAACTTCAAGTGTGTATTTCTCTCCTAAAAGTAAGGTCTCATCTAGATAGTGTTCTATTCTTCTGCTAATGCTAACGCATTTTCTAATAGGTACACCGGATTCACAATCCACATATACCACAACTTTGGAATTTTTGCTTACTATAATATCAACAATAAAACAATCTTCAAAGCCTTCTTCAGACAACTTTTGTTCAATAACCGGTATTAATTTCTCTTCTATCATATTATCTTTATAAAAAAGAGGGAGCTAATACGCTCCCTCTCCCTTTAAATCATGCGCAAATATAAGGCTTTTTACATTTTTTAATAATAATTTGCCTCTTTTTCTTACTAAAGTTTTAATTTTGACGAATTTATATTATAAAATCACTAAAAATGATAGAAAAACTCAAGGAAACTGCAAAATTTATTGAATCTCTAACGGATGTAAAACCTCACTTAGCTATTGTTTTTGGTTCGGGATTGAGTAGTGAAGAACTTTTAGATGAGATTACAAAAAAAATCCCTTATCGTGAAATTCCTCATTTAAAAACAAGTACCGTGCAAAACCACAAAGGTGAATTGGTAATTGGAAAAAGAAATGGAACTAATATATATTTATTTTCTGGTAGAATGCATTATTATGAAGGCTATTCTGCAAAAGAGGTGACTTATCCTATACGTGTAATGCAATATATGGGTGCAAAAAATTTGGTTTTAACAAATGCAGCCGGTGGGATTAACCCGGATTTCAATGCAGGTGATGTGATTTTACTAAAAGATCATATCAATATGATTCCGGATCATCCTCTAAGAGGTAAAAATATTGATAAACTGGGAACAAGATTTCCCGATATGTCCAATGCTTACAATGCTGATATCCGCAAAGATTTTATGGAAATTTCTAAAAAAACCGGGTATAATCTTAAACAAGGAATATATTTGGCACTACAAGGTCCCAGTCTGGAAACTCCGGCTGAATATTCGATGATTTATAGGATGGGGGCAGATCTTATCGGCATGTCTACTGTTTTTGAAACAATCGCAGCTGTACATGGTGGTATAAAGGTCACAGGATTCTCAATGGTTTCCAACGAATGCTATCCACCTGAGCGAATCAAAGAAACAACTCATCAAGATGTAGTCAAAATGGTAAAAAAATCTGAACATATCTTAATGGAATTGTTGGGAGAATGGATAGATAATTATCTGTAAACATAAAAATATTTCCAAATTTCCCGAGTGAATTTTTAGTTAGAATGTTTAATTTATAGCATATATTGCGGATTAATCCGCAATATATTGGCATAATTTGCGGATAGATACGCAAAATATGCTTATATTTGCAAAAAAAATATGATAAAAAGAATTATAGAAAATAAAATAGAATCTAAGCTTGGTACAAAAAAAGCAATAATCGTATTAGGAGCGAGACAAACTGGAAAAACTACCCTATTAAATTCAATATTTCATCAGAAGAAAAATGTTCTTTGGTTAAATGGTGATAGTCCTGAAGTAAGATTGAATTTTCAGGATATTAATG
>JALVAD010000587.1 GCA_027011385.1 Saprospiraceae bacterium
TCTCACAAAATTTTTAAATAAATAAAAAATAATGAGTAGTATAAAAATATTATGGGTTGATGATGAAATAGAAACTTTAAAACCACAATTATTCTTCCTTAATAAAAAAGGTTATGATGTGGAATCAGTCAGCAATGGCTATGACGCATTGGAGATAATCAAAAATGATGACCAAATAGATATCATCTTTCTAGATGAATCCATGCCCGGATTAACCGGACTGGAAACATTGAGCAAGATAAAAGAAATCAGACCTATTGTTCCCGTCGTAATGATCACAAAAAACGAAGCAGAAAATATCATGGAAGAAGCTATTGGTTCTCAAATCGACGATTATCTGATAAAACCTGTAAATCCAAATCAAATACTCCTAAGTTTAAAAAAAATAATAGACAATCACAGATTAGTTCGAGAAAAAACCACTTCTGAATACCAACAGGAATTCAGGGATATAATTATGAAAATAGGTAGCGGACTTAAGTATCAAGAATGGGTCGATACATATCTGCAATTAATTAAATGGGAGCTAAAATTAGATCATAGTGATATAAGTGAAATGGCTGACATACTATCTATGCAAAAAAACCAAGCCAATGCTGAATTTTCTAAATTTATTTCAAAAAATTATTATGATTGGCATAATTCGGAGGACAATAAGCCTGTACTATCACATGAATTGATGAGTAAATATGTATTTCCCAAAATAAAGGACGATACTCCTACTATTATGATCCTTTTGGACAATCTCAGGTTTGACCAATGGAAAGTCTTTGAACCTTTTATATTAAAATATTTCATCAAAGAAAGCGAAGATGCTTTTTTCAGTATCCTTCCAACCACAACTCAATATAGCAGAAATGCAATTTTCTCCGGACTCACTCCTTTTGATATAAATAGACTATATCCTGATTGGTGGATAAACGATTTTGAAGAAGGCGGAAAAAATAATCACGAAGAAGATTTGCTCAAGGAACAAGTAAAAAGAAAATTTAGAAAAGATGTAAAAGTCCAATATGCAAAAATATTAAACACAAAATCTGCTAAACAAGTCCTCGACAATGCAAGCAATATATTAAACTACGATTTAACAGTTTTAGTCTATAACTTTATTGATATGTTATCCCACGCTAGAACTGAAATGGATGTTTTAAAAGCCTTGGCTAGTGATGAAAAAGCTTATCGCTCTCTTACCGTTTCATGGTTTAAAAATTCTCCTCTTTATCAAACTCTGGAATACCTTAGTACGAAAAATGTAAAAGTTATAATAACAACTGACCACGGTACTATTAGAGTAAAAAATCCATCTAAAGTAATTGGCGACAAGGATACAACAACAAATTTAAGGTATAAAATGGGAAAAAACATCCAGTTTAATCAAAAAGAAGTTTTCCTTATAGACAAACCCGAAAAAGTGGGATTACCAAGACCTAATGTAAGTACAAGATATATATTTGCAAAAGAGGACACTTACTTCCTTTACCCAAATAATTATAATTACTATAATAGATTATACAATGATACATTTCAACATGGAGGGATCTCAATGGAAGAAATAATATGCCCTGTGATAACATTAAAACCTAGATAAAGATATTTAGTGCACTCTGCAAAAAAACCGGGTATCCAAAATAGATTCGTTCATTTATTAGATATCCGGCTACAATTCTATCTTTTATAAATATTTCTATTATAAGATTTGCGCAATCGGCGTAGTGCTCTTTCTTTTACTTGTCTAACTCTCTCTCGTGTCAGTCCGAATTTTTCTGCTATTTCTTCTAGATTTAATTCAGGTCTTCCATCCAAACCAAAGTAATCTTTAAGAATTTCTTTTTCTCTAAGATTCAAGACAGAAAGGCTTGAAAGTACATCTATTGATACTGACTCCAACAATAATTCTTCGTCTGTATGTTTGTAATCTTTATTTACGAATAGATCTATCATGGTTGAGTCGCTATCTTCATTTGAAACAGGAGCATCAAATGATACATGCTTATTCCCTAGAGAAAGAATTTTATTAATTTCTTCCGGTGACACTTCCATCATTTCAGCCAATTCCTCATTGCTCGGTCGCCTTTCATATTCTTGAATAAAGGAAGCTAAAGCTTTTTGAACTCTATTATACATTGTGGCTTTATTAACAGGTAGTCTCACAATCCTTGAATATTCAACAATAGCTTGAAGTATAGATTGTCGAATCCACCAAACGGCATATGAGATAAACTTAAATCCCTTTGTCTCATCAAACCTTTTGGCTGCTTTCATCAAACCTACATTACCTTCATTTATCAAGTCACTTAAAGACAGCCCCTGATTTTGGTATTGTTTAGCAACTGATACTACAAATCTCAAATTAGATTTAGTTAATTTCTCCAAAGCCTCTTCATCTCCTTCTCTTATCCTAGCAGCCAAAGAAGCCTCCTCTTCAGGTAATAATAAATCAATCTTACTAATATCGCTAAGATATCTATCAAGTGACTGATTTTCTCTATTGGTAATTTTATTTTCAATCTTAAGCTGACGCATATTCTATGGATATATCAGAGATTAATTAAGTATTAATATTAACAACATTGATTTTTTAAAAATAATTTCGTATAATCTATTTTTTTCTAAAATGCAATAGAAAAACATCTTTTTTTTTATCAAGACGCATTAAATACCCAATTCGCTGCAATATTTGATATTTATTAAAAAAAAAAGAGGCTGTCCGTTAACGAACAGCCTCCATAAAATCTTCAAATATTTATTATTTATACTTTCTCCTTACTTTTGGTGCCTTACCAAAATAATTTCCATCTGCATCCCCATTTCCAGCTTGTGACCCTAATCTTGTCATAGCACATCTAAACCCAATTGAACGACTGGATTTGTTTTCATCCAAAAATCTTCTTTGAGAAGGTGATAACCAATATAATCTATCTTCCCATGATCCTCCTTTATAAACTCTAGAGTGATCGTTTACCAATGAACTTTTTCCATAACCATAAGTCACAAATTCACTATCATCATCATTATAATTCTTCAAATCTGCTTTTCTATAGTTATCTCTATTTTTCACTTCTTCATCTTCAACAAATCTTTTCTTTAAATGTCCTAAACTATCTTTTTCAACATAGTTACCATTCTCATCCTTAACTAATTCTTCAAATTTATTACCTCTAAAAGGATTTAATTCTTGATTTTGCGCATCACTCAAATCAGTAAATGTAGTTTGTCTATATACATCAGCCACCCATTCACTTACATTACCAGCCATATTGTATAAACCGAAATCATTAGGTAAAAATGATCTGACAGGTGCAGTTATTGATGCCTTGTCGTTAAGACGTCCAGCCATACCCATATAATCCCCCCCTGCTCTTCGGAAATTCGCTAAAAACTCTCCCTGATGCTTATCATGTCTCTTATGTCTTGCAGTATAACCATTCCAAGGAAAATATTTTCTATCAGTATATATTTCGTCTTTTGAGGCTGCTTGATTTCCCACTAAGGCTAAAGCTGCGTATTCCCATTCTGCCTCTGTTGGTAATCTATAGTCAGGTGTTGTTATTCCATCCTCTCTTCTGGCAGGTCTCTCCCCTCCATTTGTTAAATCTTCAAGATTCTTTCTAACATTTCCTTGATATTGTCCAGCATAATAGGCTTTAGTATCAAATGCATCCGAGTCCACTTGTTGCGGATTTGGGTTCAAGATACCTCTTTCAATCAAAAACATTTCATTAGTGACATTAGACCTCCATTTGGAATAATCTCTTGCTTGAATCCAACTAACTCCCACAACAGGATAATCATTGTAAGCAGGAAATCTCAAGTAGTTTTCAACATATTCATCATTATATGTCAATTCCTCTCTCCAAACCAAGGTGTCAGGTAAAGCTTTTTTATATACTTCAGGATATGTTTTATAAACTCTGCTCAACCAGTGTAAATATTCTCTATAAGCAATATTTGACACCTCTGTCTCATCCATATAAAATGAAGAAACGGTAACTCTCCTGGGGATATTGTTCCATTCATACATCACATCCTCATCTACCTGTCCCATCACAAAAGTACCTCCTTCAATCAATACTAAATTTGGAGCTGTAACTTGTCCTTCATAATCAATTTTCTCAAATCCACCCCATTCCGGATCATTGTATTTCCAACCTGTGGTCTCAGATCGCTCTTCATGTTTACAGGAAGAGGCGATCAAGGTAAAAAGAAGTAGAGTTCCTAAAATTTTACTAAACATTTTCATCTGTTAATTAATTTTGTTATTGATATTACACTAAAAAATGTAAATATCGAGAAATAGTTAAAACAATTAAAATTCGTCGCAAATAGATAACAATAATTACAATATTATATTGCATCTATCATGAAAAATACACAAATATTTTCACTTTAAAACAAGTATTTTTCATTTAAGCAGCCAAAGTTAAAAAAAAATAAATCATCTATACAAATCTTCGAGCATTTATTTTTAATTATCTGAACATATTAAAACAATCACTATATCTGTAAGGAGCTTTAAACAGAGTCGATTTATCAAAATTTATCGATACTCCTACCTCATGACTCCCTCCTGATCCAATACCGAGATTGGAAACCGTATAATCAAAACTATAGGATATTTTGAACATTTCCTTACTCATTCCAACCGAAAATAGCAATGCATCTGAATTCACAATATTCCACCTGTATCCAATACCTGCAAAAATCGCGCCCAAATCAATATGATTATTAAAAACCACCTGATATAATCCCGATTGGCTAGCGAATAACAAACTAGGCGTATAATATTTTCTTTCCCCTCCATAATTTGGAAATATGTCAAATTCTCCACCAACTTGGGCTGTAATTCTAACAGGCAATCCGGTATTAACACTATTTTGTTTATTATTGTAATAATCCACAGGTGTATTTGCATGCTTTACTGCTATTCCAAAATATAATTCTTTTGAATAAAATAGTATCCCTGCTGACATGTCCAAATAACCTACAGTCAAATCATCCGGTTGAACTTCTCCTGTCGGCAGTTTAGTACCATCAGGTAAAGTGTATCCAAATCTGGGGTCAATCTCGTCCCCAAAAACCAATTTTTGCCAGTCCAATGTATTTTGTCCATAAGCTAAACTAAGTCCCATTTTCATATATTTCACCTCTCTAATTCTTACTCTATATGAAAACACTCCTTCAGCCCTAAATCTCTTGTAAATACCATTTCCACTATTATCCATCGTAATCAATATTCCCGAACCAAAATTATAATCATGAAAAAATCTATCTACAGAAAAAGAATAAGTATTATACGCTAAGCCAATTGTAGGCCATTCCAATCTCGTATTCAAATATACCATTGGGGCAAAAGTATTACCGGCAAAAGCAGGATTTATTTGTAAAGGTGCATTATAAAACTGTGTAAAAATAGGATCCTGAGATATAATATCAACTATACTTCCACTTCCAATCATAAAGGCAATAAACAACAATATTTTTTTAAATATATTCAAAT
>JALVAD010000588.1 GCA_027011385.1 Saprospiraceae bacterium
GTTTTCTACCTCAAGACAAAATGGTTTCAAATCTTGCTTAAAAAACCTGGCTGCTCCCATTTGAAATTGTGCTTTCAGGTAGTAAGGTCTTGGATTTGTAGAGTCGAACGCTATCGCTTTTTCATAGGCCATAATCGTCTTTCCGGACAATTTTGCTCCATTTACCATTGGGTTATAAGCGACTTCAGCTGTCAGTAACAAACCTTTCAAAGCATATACTTCAGAGTTATTAGGTGCAATTTTCATCAATGTATCTATTACAACAGATGCATTTTGCATTAAAAGCTCTCTTTTTGTATTGTCTTTCTCACCAAAAGAGCTTGTTATTCCAACTTGAGCAGAATAGTAATATGGTATCCAATTTGTTTTTTCTACCTGAGCAATTCTGTCAAATGTGGCAATTGCTTTATCATTTTCACCTTTTCCCCTGTATTCAAATGCTGTTTGCATCCCTTTATCATATGGCGTTTGTGCATTTACAAAGACAGTCATTGTCATAGCCATTAATATCATTAATTTTTTCATTGTTTTCATTTTTAATTAATTTAATATTTGTTGATTCTTTTATTTCCAGGCATAGTCACCCCCTCATCTTTCCCACAAAGTTCTGCACTCCCCCTTTTTATTTTTCTTCACGGTGTTACGAAAAATGATAGAGGGGTGTAGCAATGCTCAATGCTATATTATTAAATTGATATCTTATCCATTACCTTTAGTGTTTTAGTGTTTGAAAAATATCTCTATTTACTACTTCAAAGGAAGCGTCTTCATATGATGCTGGACCAAACATACCTCTAGCATTATTGGAAAAAGAATAGCCTTCTTTTGGAATTCCAAAAATATAAGTATCAAATTTTTGATTGCTATTGGCATCGTGAAAAGTTGATATGGCGTATGTGCCGTTTGGAATACTGTCAAAAACCACAAGAGTAGTGTTGCTATCAACCTCAACTTTTATTGACTTGTATTCTTTTTTTAAAAATGTTGCTTCGGAATTATACAAACCAACATATAATTCTCCGGAAATAGGACTCAGATTTTTTACTTTTACGGTAATCTTGTTTTGAGCACTTAGATAAGTGAAGCTCAAGCTTAGAATTAAAACGATTAATATTTTCATTGTTAGTGATTTTAAAGTTAATAATAATACAAATTTATGATGGTATCCTGTGACATTCAATTATTATCAACTGAACTGTAGATTAAGTGGGATGAATTGTAAATTTTAAGATGTAACTTGGGATTCCCTTTGTTCCGGAACTTATTCTCAATACTTTACCGAAAGTTTAAAAATTTTAAGTATGTTTGTATTGATATATTGTAATTTGTATTTAATGACTGTTTTAATTAAGACATAATATGAATTTATTAAAAGATTTGATCTAAAAATTTATTGCTATGAAAACAAAACTAACTATTTTTATTTTGTTTTTTATTTCCATTACATTATTCTCTCAAAACATTTCATTGGATAAAAGCTTTGGAGATAACGGGATATTTGAAAAACGATACAAAGACAGTGTAATGACAACTGCATTCGATGTTAAACTTGCCGGAGACAATTCGTATTTAGTAGCTTTTGTAGTATTAGGTAGTGAGGAAGAAAACTACGTGTTGGCGAAATACAATAATTCCGGGCAATTGGATACTACTTTTGCAGACAAAGGTTACTATAAATGTAAATTGGATGTAGAATTTATTTTAAAATACGTAGTTTTGCCAAGTGGTTATATTGTACTGACAGATATGGATGATGATGATAATTTTATAATTTCAATTTTGGATGAGCATGGTAATTTTACATTTAGTTATACTGTAGATTTTCAAGACAACAATGTTAGTGTATATTCAATATTATACAAAGATGATCATTTATATGCAGCTGGAACTTATCGTATAATAGATCCCGATCAAAATGAAACAATAGATAGTGCTTTCATATTAAAGATAACAGAGAATGGTACATTGGATACTACTTTTGGAGATAAAGGTGTTTATAAATATGGAATTGCGGGATTCCGGGCTGAAACAAACGAAATAGCATTTCAAGGTCAGAGTATTATATCTGCCGTTTCGTACTATGGAGATGATGGATATTTTAGCACATTGAATAGGATTGATTTAAATGGGAAATTAGATGAAGATTTTGGAGATTCCGGTGTGGCAATTATTGATGATTTTGGATCTGAGTTTATTCAACTTCAACTTGATAGTAGAGAAAATATATATTTGAGCACTATTGATGGACCCGGAATAATTAAATTCACAAAAAATGGAGAATTTGATGAAACTTATGGAAAAAATGGGGTAGCTTATTCTGACACCTTAAATGAATTAGAAATTTTAACGTATTTTAGTTATATGAACAAAGGAGAAGTTTATATTTTTGGAGCGATGGTATTTGATGAACAACGTCTCAAGGGGTCTATTCCCATTATTATAAAATACAACACCAAAGGCGAACTTGACACTTTATTCGGCAAAGGGGGGATTTATTCTCAGAAATTAGATGAAGAGGGCGGAGAGTATTTTAATGGAATTATAGACAATAATAGCAAATTTTTAGTTGTAGGGGGCTCTATAGAAGATTCTGAAGCGGCAGATTTCGAATTACCTAAAAAAATATTTATGGCTCGTTATAAATTCAATGCTGCATCTATTGAAGATAATGTTTTATATGATATAAAATCCAAATTGTACCCAAATCCTATTTCTAATAATAAATTCAATTTTGATTTTGAGTTAAAAAGCAGCTCAAAAATCACAATTGAACTAATGGACATCAATTGTAAAATTTGTAAGCTGCTATATCGTGGTTCAGCAAATAAAGGAAGCAATGAATTCAAATTATTATTACCGGAAAGTATTAAAAAAGGAATGTATCTAGTAAAAATAAATACGGAAAAAGGGTATTTTATTAAAAAGCTTGAAATCCTTTAGTGTCAATATTAGAGCCGATTCAATTGATTCGCTTTACTATCATCGCTTATTGTCCAAAAGAAACCGATAAAGAATGATCTTGTTTTGGCTGGTGTAATAAGCTGACTTCTGTATTTTCCGTTGGAATCCGGCGTTCTCGAATACTGATAACCGTATTCGTTTTTGAATCCTAATACATTGGAAAAAGAAAAGAATAAAATCTTTTGCTGTGATATAAGATATGACCAAGTCAAACTTAGATCAAAATATGATTTTGTTTTTTCGGACATAAAATTACCTTTATTTGGATTGTTGTAGGGTCTTGGGCTGGAATAAGTAAAAGTAATACCGGGATAAGATTTAATCGCTCCAATCCAATATTTTGCTACTACTGAGAAATTGTGTTTTGATGCAGTTGGAGGAGTGGCTTCTTCGGGATAGTAATCATATTGTTTTTTAGCATCCAAGTATGAATATGACAACCAATATTCTAAAAATCTAAATGTCTTTTTATCTTTCCAAAATACGTCTAAACCCCTAGCAAAACCATAGCCTAAACTACTGTGAGTATTGTTTTTTGATATTAACAAAAGATCATTGTATTTTTTATAATACCCTTCAAAACGCAAGATTCTATTATTGTTTTTATAAGAGTAATTAAGGATATATTGATTGGCATTTTCATATTCCAAGCCATTATTTGCGATATAACTCATATTTGGCATTTGAAAATATTTTCCTATAGCCAATGACAATTGACCATTTTCTCCAAGTCTGTAAGCTAAAGATATTCTTGGTGCGATATTCCATTTATCCAATAGCTTTGAGTATTCAGATCTAAGTCCGATTTTGGTCACAAAGTTTTTTGAAAACAAGTATTTTGCCTCGGAAAAAATTGCATATTGTTTGCTTTTTGTACTGCCTTCTACGAGATAATTATAATCAAAATTGATTTTTTGACTTATTATTTCCGATCCTAAATTCACTTTCAACAGGTCATTAAAAATATGTGTATATTTCAGTTTGGTATGATGTCCGTATTGGTAGATGTTTTTAGGACTTCCATCTAGGGCATATTTTGTTTTATCAAAAAGATAACTAGCTCCGATAAATACCGCATTTTTACTATTAATACTGCCCTTAAAAGTATAATTCAAATATAGATTATCATTTTTGATTTGTGATTCTACATTTTTATCAAAATCTATATCATACCTTTTAAGTATAGCATTGGACTTTGTACCGGCAATATAAAATTTCAATAATCCCGAATTGAATTTATGTCTATATACCCCTTCACCTGAAATACCAGAGTATGGTTTTTTCCAATCGTATTTATCCGGAAATAATTTTTGATATGGTTTAAGGTTTATGTAATTTGCAGAAATACTTATTGCATCTTTTTTCCATGCTTTGGTTTTTCCAAGACCTAAACCCAATGACATTATACTTATATCTGTTTTACTTTGAGTGGGAAAATCAGTTGTATTCATCGATAAAACCCCTGAAAGTGCATCTCCATATTCAGAAGAATATCCTCCGGAACTAAAGGCTACTCCTTTAAATAAAAATGATGAAAATCTGGATCTGGTTGGAAAATTTGATTCATTGGTAAGATACGGTTTGAATACGTGCATACCATCAATATAGACTTTGGTTTCTCTAGCATCTCCGCCTCTTACAAACAATCGACCATCCTCACCGACTGTCTGAATCCCCGGTAGCGTCTTTATTGCCGAATTGATATCTCCGGCTTGCGCTCCGGCTGTAGTCACCACATCTATTGGATTCAATACTGCAGTTTTTGAATTATCTCCGGTTTCAAATGTTCCTGCCGTAATAGTGATGGCGTTTAATTCGTTTACAAGTTCTTCGAGTGTTATTTGAAGATTTTTCAATTTGGTAATATCCTTCTTCTCTTTAAATGTTTTGTATGAAATAAAAGAAACCACCAATGTTTGTATGCCTTTTTCATCAGAGTTAAAGCTAAATACGCCTTTTTCATCGGTAAAACCACCCTCATATGTATTTTCAATATAGACACTAGCTCCTATTATAACTTGTCCCTTCTTATCTACAACTTTACCTGAAATACTATTTTGAGCAATGGAATTGAATCCAAGCGCAATTAATATAACAATTATTAAATTCTTCATGTGTTTAATTTTTTCACAAAAGTAAATTATACCTATGCTCCGGTAAATTAAATCTAGATGAACTGTTATAATATGGTGATGAAATGCACCTAACTGTTTCCTTTTCTTGCAGACACTATATAATTTCCTATCTTTGTATTGTGAGCAAAAAACAAAAAGTAATATCTATAGTGTTAAAAGCATTGCTTTTGAACTTGCCATTGGTGGGGATGGTTCTGACAAGATATTTGTCCGGTATTTCATTTAATACACCAAACGTATTTTATTTGATATTTTTAGGCTTTGGATATTATTTAATTGTCTTATTTGCTTTGAATTTACCGGCGATACTATTGTCGTATTTCAGAAAGATTTCATTGTTTCTGTTTTGGCTAATAACATCTCTATTTTTATACTATTTAGTTTTGGATAGTATAGTAT
>JALVAD010000589.1 GCA_027011385.1 Saprospiraceae bacterium
ATATATTATTATTAAAATTATAATTACAAATTTTATTATCAATCATCAGTTCATTATGAATTTGAATAAGAGCCTTCAGGTAAGTCTCCATTTCCTTTTTCTTTTCAATCTTGTCATTTGACAAATCTTTGCTCAATTGTGAATCCCTTTTGTAATTGTAAAGTCCCTTACTGATATTTCCATCAAAAAATAGTATATAATCTTTGTCAAGGATTTGGTAAGTTCCATTAGAATATGTATAAGCATATCTAGGGTTATCCGGATTAAATACATCAAATCCAAAAACATTATAATCATTGGGATAGCTCAAATATTGCAACAATGTCGGTAATATATCCGTTTGGTTTACTACATTTGCATACTTGCCTTTAAAAGTAGAATCAGGGGTATAAATAATCAATGGGATTTGATATTTGGTATAAGGATTTGTGAATTTTTTATCAAATGCACGTCCGATATGGTCTGCGGTAATCACAAAAATTGTATTATTATACCAAGATTGCTTTTTAGCTTTTTTAAACAAATTTCTCAATGAATAATCGGTGTATCTTACAGTCCTGAGTATAGGATCATCATCAGGATATTTTTCTTCAAAATATTTTTCAACAACATACGGACTATGTGAACTTATAGAAAACAAAAAAGAACAAAAAGGTTCTTTGAATTTGTTTATTTGCTCAACTGTATATTGAAAAAAATGATAGTCCCAAATTCCCCAGTCTCCATCAAATTTAGTGTTATCGTTGAAGTCCTCTTTAGTAAATATTTTTGTAAATCCTTCTAATCTGCCCAGCCTGTCGATATTCATAGATGAGGGTCTTGCTCCGTGAAAAAAACTGGTCGTATAACCTACTTCATTCAGTAAACTGCCTATTCCATCAATACAATTGGACTGATATGCTGAAAATGATATGGGTTCTTGCATCAGTGTTGGAATCCCCGCACCAATACCTGCTATACCGTATGGAGAACGAGTTCCACATGCATAAGCATCTTCAAAACTAAAACTTTCTCCTATCAATGAGTCCAAAAACGGTGTGTAGGATTTGTCCAAATCTTTATTGAAATAGTGAATATACTCCTTGCCGAAACTCTCAAGAGTAATAAAAAAGATATTCTTTTTATTCATCTGCTTTGAAGCATCCCCTTTTCGAACAGGAGAAAAAATAGAATAAGCCTTTTTCTTATCAAAATAATTCTTTTTTGAAAGATATCTCTGCTCTGTTGCAAATAGCAAATGGATAGTCCCGTTTGATACAAGGGGTATCAATTGCTTTTTGCTCACATATCTCGATGCTGATATGGGAGATAATGGTCTCAATTGCAATCCTCCTCGACTGCCAATCACAGCTAATCCCAAAGTAAGAACAAATACTAATGATGCATAAAGATAATTTATACCTTTCTTCTTTATATTCTCTGTTTTTTTGAAAATAAGCCATAAAAATACAGCGAGAAATACAAAGAAAATAATCCCTTCGAAGTGCTCAAGCATTAAGGTAGGTAAAACTTCAATTGAATTGACTAAAATGTTTAAATCGCTACCGTTTATACGTCTAAACACGTATTGAAAATAAACCAAATCACTTATTTCGATTGAAAAATATACTAAATTGAATAGTATGAAAAGAAATAAGAGCAGTCTTCTATACCATTTTTTATCTTTAAATGGAACTGGAAGAACAGAGAAGATAATAAATAGTGCATTGACATAAATCAATGATTCTATATCAAATCTCAGCCCTCCAAGAAATATTCCCTCCCAATCACCAAAATCCGGTTGCGGAAAATAAGTTTTATTGTAAAAATAATACAAAAGTCTGACTGTACTTGATAAGATAAGCAATAGCCCAAACCTTGTCAATAATTGCTTTAAATATTTGAATGAATTCACTATGATTTATTATTAGAGATTGGTAGCCCCAAATGTGTCTCCTGCATTCAAATCTCCCGTTTCCAATCCTTTTTTGAACCATTTCATCCTTTGCGCAGAAGTTCCATGTGTGAAAGCATCAGGAACGACATATCCTCTTGACTGCATTTGTATTCTGTCATCACCTACTGAACTGGCTGCATTCAAGGCCTCTTCAATATCTCCACGCTCAAGTACATTATTCAATTTTTGGTCGTAGTGAGCCCAAACTCCCGCTAAAAAATCAGCCTGTAGTTCTAATCTAACTGATAGTCTATTTGCATCAGCTTCTCCAAGCCTTCTCCTTCTATGTTCAACCTGTTGGGTTATTCCCAATAAATTTTGAACATGATGTCCCACTTCATGAGCTATAATATATGCCATAGCAAAATCGCCGGGAGCATGAAACCTGTTTTGCAATTCATTGTAAAAACTAAGGTCGATATATACTTTTTGGTCGGCAGGACAATAAAATGGACCGGTTGCAGATTGTGCTATCCCGCACCCTGATTGATCTTGTCCTGAGTACAATACCAATTTTGGCTTGATATATCTTTTGCCTAGTTGCTCCTTAAATAATTTGGACCACACATCCTCAGTATCTTTAAGAACTACACCAACAAATTCCTTCAAAGCATCTTCGTTTTTATTGGTTTTTTGCTGAACCTCTACCGTTTGATTACCTTGAAATTGTTGTAATACAGTCAATGGATTTTCACCCATTAAAAATGCAATTATTGCAAATATAATTCCGAGAATACCTATTCCACCTCCAACTCTTTTAACTGTCCTACCTCTACGATCCTCTATATTAGTACTTCGTTCTCTGTTCTGCCATTTCATATGTTAATATTTTATTATTACCACAAAGATATGTATAATAAGGTAAAAATGATGAAGTAAAAGTGATTTTTTGATTTTATCCTCTCAATATTCTATAAACATTAAGGGAACTACTAAGAGCAATTATTTTTGAATGAGCATTTCTTTCAAGATACCTTATATTATCGTTAAAATCATTGACTATATTGATAATCTTATCTTCATTCAAGATTTTACTCAACTTCAACATCGCTTCGTATTCATCATCGAGAAGTTTTATTTCTTCCCTTGGAAGATTATAAGATTTAAGTACTTGCTCAAGAAAACTAAGTCCGTATTTAAAAAAATACTTTTGATCATCTTTTCTGTATTTTGCAAAAGATTCAGCAAAGTTGACCATTTCAACGGATTTTCCCTGATAGCATAGCCTAAACCAATTAATCAATTCTGAAAAATAATTTTTGTCGTCATCGCTCAAAAGCTTTTTCAAAGTAATAATATCCCCTTCTGCAATACTAACTAATTGCTTTAAGTTTTCATTTTTCCCATCAGTCTTTTCCATTGCATAATGGAGCAATTCTTCATCCGAAAAAGGAGGTGCTTTGATAATTTGACATCGCGATAAAATCGTAGGTAATACCTTGGAAGTATCTTCAGCAATCAAGATGATAATTGAATCTTTTGGCGGTTCCTCGATTAATTTAAGGATACGATTTCCCTCTTTTCCCATCAATTCTGCATTCCAAATTATCGCAATTTTTTTATTACCCTCGTGAATTTTATAACTAAAAGTGTGTATAAGTTCGTCAATCGATACTTTTGCAATATTGGGTTGCTTATTTTCAGCATTGATATGAATCATCCAATCTGTTAAGTCTATAAAAGGGCTGGATGTGATTATTTCTCTCCAGGGTCTTAGAAATGCACTACTGGGTAAGCTTTTTTTTTCTGAACTAATGGTGGGAAGCATGAAATTGATATCAGGATGAATAAGCTTATCCGTTTTTTTACATGCAATACACTTACCGCATTTATCATCTTCTTTTTCACCATTGCACTGAAGGTATGAAGCAAATGCAAGAGCAAGAGCCAATTTTCCATTTCCTTTAGAGCCGGTAAAAAGCATAGTGTGAGGAATTCTTTCCCTTTTGTATAAAGAAATCAATTCTTGCTTTATTTCATTGTGTCCCGGTATGTCAGAAAACCTCATTTATCTATTTATTTAGTAGTGCAAAGATAGCTTTATAATACTTATTTTTATATTTTTTCAACTCATAATATTGGGTGCGCTTACCACCAAAACTGCGATATAACCTTTCCACTCCGGGTAGCATACTACCTTCAAAATCGTATTTATCAACAAATTGCGATACATATTTTATACTTTCCCATATCAATAATTTTGTTGAATTATTATTGCTATAATTTTGACTTGTGCCAAGCCCCAAGAGGTATGCCTTTCGCTTATCCCAAACCAAAAACACACCTGATGTCGCATTTCCGTTTTTATCTCTTGCAATAAATATTTTTGTTTTATTTAGTTCTAATAATTTTTTTTCCAAAGCCTTCATCACTTCTCTTTTAAGTCCAAACTTTAAGCCTTGCTTTTCTATTGATTCCTTTACCATTGCAAAGACTAAACAAAGATTATCTTCATGCGTTATTTTGACTTTGTCTTCTGCATCTTTTATTTGCCTTTTGATAGTATTGGTAAAATCATTATAAACTTTATCATGGTCTTTTATATCATCAATTATATAGGTATATCTTACTGATTGTTCATATCCATTGTGATAAAATGGCAACCAATTGTCAAATTCAGGTAAAAATTTGGAATATTGATATATCAAATCTTCTGGCAAATTCTCGATGATAGACGATAGATGCTTATTCTGAAACGAATAAATTGAAGTTCGCTTAGCAATATCAGGCGGATAGAAAAAAAGTACACCCAAAAAAGGAGTAAGATTAGGTTGTACCATTATGGGATTCCCAAATCTCCTTTTAATCATATATGGCATTGCAGCTTTGATAGCTCCATTGTTTTCTGTTGAAATAGCAACATCCCAATTGTTTTCAGTCATAATATCCAACCACCAAGGTTTGTGAAATAAAGGGATATCGTCATTGTTATTACAGAAAGCACGATATATTTTTTTACTATCCAAAGAAAAGTTTATTAAATTATGATAAAAAACAAAGTTAGGGAATTATGCCAAATAAACTCTAAAATATCGCAAATATTACATTTTAAACTTTCAATATTTTCGTTAAAAAGATTAGCTATAGGTTAGGATATGTCCTTTATTCTTCACATAAGTGGATGTACTTGATTGTAAGTAAAAGCTAAATTAGGTTTATCATACCAAAAATAGATCAGTCTTTTGGGATAACAAAACACAAAAGCCACCTATTTTGCAATAGGCAGCTCGTATATATTATAAAGTATAACAGTTATTACATATTAGAATTGTAATACTTCTCTCTGTACATCGCATTAAGACGCTCATGTCTTTTAAGTACAGAAGGCTTTTCAAACTGTTGTCTTCTTCTGATTTCCTTGATAAGCCTTGTAGCATGAACCTTTCTTTTGTATCTTTTCAATGCTCTGTCTATTGACTCTTCTTCTTTTACGTTAACTATTAACATTCAACTATATTTTTTATATATTTTAAAAAGGAGTGCAAAGGTAAATCTATTTTTATTAAATAACAAAGTAATCGAGTCTTTTTTTTTATCATTAAGAAAGAAAT
>JALVAD010000590.1 GCA_027011385.1 Saprospiraceae bacterium
CAGCCCAGGGATTTGCATTTAAAGCCCTTTCATTGTACGATAGTCTTAAAATTAATGATTTAGGTATTAGAGGAGAAATATATAGTACAATTGGAAGGAATTTTATTGATAAAAATGAATTTCCTTTATCAAATGAGTTTTTGGACAAAGCAAAAATCGACTTAGAAAAAACTCAATCATCAAAGTTAGGATCCTTATACAGAAATTATGCATTATATTATAGATCTATAAATGATTATAAGGAATCTTTTAAATGGGGTAAAAAGGCATTAGAGTTTGTGGAAAATAACCATATTAAAAACAAAATGGCTAAAGCTCTTATATTTGAAACATTGGGTATGACTTCTGTCTCAATGGGGGAGTATAGAAAAGCATTGATGTATTATTTCAAATCATTGAATGAAAGAAAAAGGATAAAAGCGAAAAATTCATCTATCTCCAATATATACGAAAATATAGCCGGAGCATATGGAAGACTGGGAATGCTTGATTCGGCGTTATATTATATTGATTTAAGCATTGCTAAGACTCATAGTTTGGATAATATAAATGAGTTGAGTAAATATGAAGAGCTAAGAGAAAATGATTTCAATAAGAGTGATATGGTAAGAAAACTTCAGATGAAAGGAAAGTTTCTCAATCGTAAATATAGTATAGGAGAAAATATAGAGTATTTGATTGAATCGGAAAAAAGTTTTTCAATTGCAGATTCACTTGTGAATTTACAAAGAAGAGAGATAATGGATAATGATTCAAAAGTTTTATTGGGAAGTTCTCTTGATACTATCTACAAATATGCTATTGAAAATGCTTTTTTGCTTTGGGAAACCACTGGAGATGACAAATATTTACAAAGAGTTTACCGGTATGTTGGTGAAAACAAGGCACAAGTATTTTCAGAAACAAAAGAAGAACTAGATGCTGTTTGGGAAATTCTGGATGCTGATTTGAGACGAAAATATTTAAAAGTGTCTAATGATTTAAAATCAAATCTATTCCAGAAACAATATGCGGTATTGAAAGATGATTCATTGGCATATCAAATGCTAAATGCAGAATATTTGAATTTGTCGATAGAGAAAGAAAAAATATTTAACGAAATTAAATCTAATTATCCTGATTTTTATCAAAGAATATACGGTAATATTGATGCAAAAACTATTGATGATTTGCAAAAAAAACTTGATGATAATAATGCCATATTGGAATACTATATTGATGGTAAGACATTATTTACTTTTATTATCACAAATCACAATTACACAGCTATAAAGCAAAAAGTTGATATGGATTTAGATTCCATTTTTAATGTTTTTGCTAATGAGTTGACATTGTTTTCAAATATCAGTTTGAAGTTATCAAAACAAATATATCCATTGCTTTTTCCGGACAAACTTATTAAATTACTGGAGGGAAATAAAATAAATAGGCTTATTGTGATAAGGGATAAGAACCTAAATAAAGTACCTTTTGGTGCAATAATGACAGGAGCTGATTTGAGGAAAGATTATTTGATTTTTGATTTTGCTTTTTCTTATTCTTTCAATAATAAACATATCTGGGATTCAAAGGAGATTAAAAAGGAAAAAGAATATGAATTTGAAGGATTTGCTACTAATTACGATAATGAAACTTTAAATCAAATCACTAAAGACACCATTTTTTGGATTGGTTCATTCCCTCCCACACTTAAGCCTCTGAAACTTTCCGTTGAAGAAGTTGAATCCATATCAGAAATGTTCAACTCAAAAGTTTGGGTTAAGGAGGAGGCTAATTATGAAAATTTCATTAGTAATGCTAACAGAAGCAAAATATTGCACTTGTCCTTGCACAGCTTAATAGCTTCCAATAATAACGAACAAAACGGTATGATTTTTCAAAAAACAAATAAAAATAGCAAATTTATTTTAAAATCTTCTGATCTTATAGGCTTGAGGTTGGATAATTGCTTAAGCGTCTTGAGTTCGTGCTATTCTTCTGATGGAAGTGTTGTGACAGGCGAAGGAATCAATAGTCTGGCGCGAAGTTTTTCACTAGCCGGAAGTCCATCGATAATCGCTTCCCAATGGCAGTCATATGAAGGACAAAGCAAGGATATCTTGAAACTATTTTACCGGTTTGTAAAAGATGGAAATCCAAAAGATATCGCTTTGCAAAAAGCAAAGCAAAAATATATCGGTTTAGTAGATGATAAATATATTTCACCGGCTAATTGGGCGAATTTGGTATTATTGGGCGATCCGTCAGTTATTCATTTTGAGAGGTCTAATTGGTGGTATATTAGTATTTCTATTTTCATATTTGTTTTATTGTTTTTAGGGATTGTTCTTAAATCAAAAAGATCATAGCCTGTATTATTATTAAAACAAAAATCAATTCCTCTTTATCCAATCAAAGACCGGGTCGATACCCTTGATGAAGTCGGAATAGCTTAACTCTATTTTTATATCTGGTAATATGGTTTTTATATCATTCTCCGATGCGTTGAAATATTTTGTAGAATAGTTGACTCTTAGTTGTGAAAATGGTAAGTTGAAATGTCTTACTTCACCATAGTGATTTGGCATGCCGCTGGTATTTTCCCCTATTAGGGTGGCATTGGTTAGTTCCATAAAATCGATAGTATTTAGAATTGCAGAAGAAAAGGTTTTTCTTCCAATAGCTACATATAGTTTTCCTTTTTGATTGATCTTTTCTATTTTCGCGAGTTCCTCTATCAATCTTTTTCCTTGCAGAGAGCTGCCTCCGGAATTGAATCTCATATCAAAAATCAGTTTTTCTACCGGTTTATTACGAAGAATATAAAGTATTCTATTTTTGAAAGTTTCAAAGTGAGGCAGATTTTTAACCCTGGATTTATTGCCATATTTTTGTTCAAGTTCCGCACTCCAGCATTTATTGTACTGTATATAATAGATTTTTTCTTTATCAAAATATTTTTCAAGAAATAGATTTCTTTCGTGAAGATAGTTAAATGCTATACCTTTAAATATGACTGTTACCGTATTTTGTTTAGTCATTGGTTCAATTGTTATTTCAGCAGTATCTTTTAAACCGGAAGTCGTTTCAAATTCGATTTTGGGATTATTATCACTTGTGATGTTTAAAAATTGTAATAGCTGCAAACTATTTAGCAATTCCGGAATACTGTTACGTATTGTTGCACTATTATCAACAGTGATGATAGTTGATATTTTTTTAACGATGGTTTTTATATCTATTTCGTTGATACTAGTTATTTTTTTTCCTAGTAAAACCTTATTTTTTTTAGTTGTTTTTAGAATATAGATACCGTCTTTGAACCAATAGGTTTTCAAAGGTAAAACTTTATTTTTATCTATGTATTTTTGCCAATTTATATTGGTATGGCTATCACCAAAACCGGCAATTAATTTTTGCAATTTTACTGCGATTTCAAAATCGGTAAATAGACTTAGTTGATTTTTAACAGAATCTATTTCCTTTTCAAAATCTCCCCTACTTTTTTTAAAGAATAAGTTTTTGTGTTTTTTTGGTAATTGTTTCTGCAAATAGTCGATATCAGATGCCCAATCATCGTTATATTGCTTTTGGATTGTACAAGAAGCAAATAGAATAATTATAAGTGCTAAAAGTGTTTTATTCATTAATTGATAGTTTTTCAAGCTATTTACAAAGCTTTTATACAAAAATAGGGATTTAGTTTTTATTTATTGTAGCGAAAGTGCTATTTTGAGCATTAGATAATAAAGAAAGGGAAAATGAATGCTCCACTCAAGATATTTTTAATTGTTTTTATAACAATAATCAGTTCTTGCTACAAGGATAATATTATTGTTGATAATACGGATATCATTGGTAAAAAATACCCCAAGATTGCGGTTAATGCTGAGATAGTTGGTATATTGCATGATGAAGATGGAAATGAAATTACCGGTTATGCAGGTACGTTTTTAAATGAAGTTTATAGCGCTATCAATTCACCTTTTTATCATTTTAGTGCAGTTGATGCAAATAAAAATGGTAGTTTGTTGGAAGTCGAATACAAACAGAAAAAATATCAATTCTTAGTTAAGCCAATAGGTAACGATATCAACTATTTTAATCATTCTATTATTCTAAATCCTGAGCAAATAGAGAAAACAGCTAATTTAGATATCGATACCAATCTAAGCAGCAACACAACACTTAAAATAGCAGGCAACTCATATTTAATGGATGGCAACCAATATGAAGGTGATGTGATAATTAATACTTTTGTTTCTGATTTGAGTAAACCATTACATTTGGAATCAATTCCCGGTGGTCATATGGCAATTGATTCTGATAGCAATAATGTTTGGCTTGATTACCATAGTATTGTTTATTTGGGAGTGGAGGCAGAAGACAATTCTCCTTTGGCTATCATCAAAGGAAAGGCGAATTTAGCGATTGATAATCCGGATTGTGATGACTGTTCAGCTTGGTATTACGATAACAAAAAACATATTTGGGAAGCTCAAAAATGGGAAGATAATTCTAAAGGGAAAGAATTTGGTATTACAAAATCGGGTTTTTATGCTTTGGCAAAACCTTATGTGTTCAATTTAGTTGAAGGAAATGTTGAAGTAGATGAGAGACCATTGGTAAATCAAGCTGTAGATATTTTGTTTCAAGATAGATTGGTTGATAGGGTTTATACGACAAATAAAGGGCAATGGTTTACTCATTTACCAGTAAATCAAGCATTCAAATACAAAGTTGATATTGATTGCAATGAGGCTTTTGCTAAGAATTTTAGTATCGAAGAAAAAGATGTAAAGATAAATTCAATGGAATTGACTAAAACATCAGTTCCGGTAATTGATATCAGCGGCGTAGTGAGAAACTGCAGTAATGAAAAGATAAATCAGAACTTTCTGAAAGTACTACAAGGAGATGAGGTAAAAACTTATTTTTTTGATTCTCCTGAGATAAGTTTAAAAATCCCTTATTGTTCTGAAAAGATATTAAGAATCCAAAGTGCTGATAATTATTGGGAAGATATAGGTCCGCAACTGGATTATAATGGTACTTCAGGAACTGTTGATATTAAGAGTCTGTATTCCTGCAATCAAATATTACAAGACGGCTATTTCAGTATAAATATTGATGGAAAGGAAAAGCTTTTTAATATCACAGAATCCAAATTACAAGGGGGTAGAACAGAGTTATTGGTCTATGATAGTGAAAATATTGATTTTGAATTTTCACTAAAGTTTAGTGGTCAGGAAGTGAGGAAATATCAGGACAACGAATTGAATATGTATTTTAAAAACCTAAATATTGATTGGACTATTTATAATTTTAATTGCTCAAGTAGTACTACCGGTTGTGGATTTGAAAATTTTGAAATAAGTAGCTATGGTAATAAAAAAGGGGATTGGCTCAAAGGATCATTCGAGGGAGAATTTTGGGTAAAAACGTACAATCCTCTTAAAGTTGAATATAAAACAATAAGAGGGGATTTTTTGGTTAAGAGAAACTTTAAATAATAAAAGATCAGCAAGCTTTTTAGGTTGGGGTATTGCAGATTTACAATAGATGTTTTTTTAGAACCAACCTTTAGAGTTGCACTAATACTATGAAATTGCAAATGAAAATACGTTGACAGAAGTACAGATTATACAATATTGCAAACAAGGGGATTCAAGGGGCTTTAAGTATTTGGTAGATACTTATGCATCGAAGTTGTATGGTATTTGTTTAAGGTATTTAGGTGATGAATTTGAGGCAAATGATGTATTGCAGGAATGTTTTATAAAGATATTTAAAAATATTTCGCTGTATGAACACACAGGGTCATTTGAGGGATGGATTAGCAGAATTGCAGTCAATACTTCACTGATGGCTTTGCGGAAAAGAAAAAATCGTATGAGGTTTTTGGAACCTTTGAAAGAGATTGAGAATGGTTTTATTGATAGTATAGTGGAGAGCGATTTGAATGAAATGGAAATTCTCAGTATGTTGAAAAAGCTTCCCGATCACTATAGAGTCATTTTTAATCTGGCGATAATTGAAGGATATAGCCATTCTGAAATTGCTGAAAAACTGGATATACCGGAGAGTACATCAAGAACAAAATTGACAAGGGCAAGAAAGAAGATGCAAGAGATATACATAAAAGAAATGAAAACGAATCCAATAGATTTGAAAAAAGAAATAAAAAGAACGACATAATGGAACTCAATAATCACGAACAAATTATAAAAGAGAAGATGCAATCTTTTCGTCCGGAACCGGATAAAGATGCCTTGTGGGAATCTTTGAGCCAATACGTTCCGCAAGAGCCACAAAAAAAGAAAAAAAGACTTTGGTTTTTCTTAGTATTTTTATCGTTAACCGGACTGGTAGTATTGTTATTAATGCCGGGCAATCAAAAAAATGAAAAGATCCCCTTTAAAAACAAATCTAATAATACCGGAACAATTAATGAAACAAAGAAAATTGTTGATGGAAAAATTAATAAAGGTATTGCTGAAACCAAAATTGAAACCATTGGAATTAATGCAAAAACAGAAATGCAAAAAAAAGCAAAAAAGTATTCTCATAGCACAATCGAAATATCCAAAAACCCCATAGTTTTTGCGCTAAATAAGGCAAATCAAGAGGAAAATAATGCTTCTAAAAGCCATGAGCAATTTGTAGAAAAAAGCATTGTTTTGAATAATCATAGCCAAATCGAAATGACCAAAAGAGAAAGTATTAATACCCTTGAGAATTTATCAAATAAATTGAATTTGCTATATACCAATGAAGTTGTATCATTAAACCCTACTATTACCATAGAGAATTTTCCTAAGAATAAATATTTGAATTATTTTGCTTGGAATGTTGGAGTTGGAATAGGAAAGGTTGATCATAGTTATGATCCCGGGAATACCGGTAGCGAAGTTTTTACAAAGTATTTTGAAAGTGATACCAAACCGTCTTGGAATATAGATATAGGAATGTCTTATCATTTCGCAAAAAGGGTTTATATATGTTCAGGAATACAATTCGAGCAACTTGTCACCCGTCTTCACCCCAAATGGGATAGAATCAGGGACGAACAAAACCCATATTACAACGGTTTGACCCAAAGAGTTCAAAGTAAATTGGAGTATGAAGCCATAGGGCACAATTACCAAAATGTTCTGGATATTCCGTTGAGCATTGGTTTAAGAACAGTCGAAACAAGAGTGTTGAGCCTTTCGCTTGAAGCAGGATATGTATTGAATATATTTACTTATTCAAAAGGAGTGATTGTAGATGAAAAATTCAAATTGCATTATTATACCAATACATCAGGTAATCCTTATGGAAACTTTGGCGGAGCATGGCTGTTATCAGCAAAATTAGATTATAAGATAAATGATAATGTGGGTTTTTATCTGAATCCGGTATTTTCAAAGAGAAGTATAAACTACGAATTTTCAGGATATAAATTCAAAGAAAAATATAGCAATTTTGACATAAAAGTAGGCATTAGATGCAAGATATAAGTTTTGAGCAGCCGGCAGATTAACTATTTGATTAACGTTTCTATCCGGGATATTTAGTGTGAGTAATATGACTCAATGCCCAAGATAGATCAAAAATTAAACATATGAAACGATTAATACTATTTTTCGCAATCATTTTTACTTCTATATTTACCGATATCTCTGCACAAGATGCGGTGAAAGCCCATTGTGTCTCACCTATGAATATTGAAGTTGTAGATGGAAAAGCGAGACTTCTTGCAAAGGATTTCGACAATGTTAGTTTTGCTTATGATACAGAAGATCTAAGATATACATTCAGTGACATAAAACCGTCACAAGATCCGTTATTTGACAATTTTATCAGCAGTTCTTTCAAGGTATTGGATATTCATGCTGATACTATCTTGTATATCGATATTTATGTTTGGGACAAGGATGAAAATAGTGATAAATGCACAAGTGAGGTACATTTTGTGGATCATGAAAATACCGGCAAAATCTATGGGAATATTGATGTACAAACATTAAGCAATAGCACCGATGGTATTCATGTTGAATTGAATAAGATAAATTATCCTTATTCTAATCAAGAGATATTTCCTTCCAATAATGGAGATTATGCGTTTTCTAATCTGGAATCCGGAACTTATAAACTAAGCCCATATAAAGATGGTAACTATTTTAATGGTATTACTTTCCTTGATATTGTACTTATTCAAAAGCATATTCTTCAGATTAAACAATTTGATAAATTGCGTCAATTTATTGCCGGAGATGTGAGTAATGACAGAAAAGTTGATGTTTTTGATATATATCAATTGGTGAAGCTTATTGTAGGGACTAGCGTGAAATTTAATAGCCATTCTTATAGCTATATGCAAAAGGGATTGTCTTATAGTTCGGCAAAAGAAGCATTTGAAAATGGTTTGGGTACATATTATCCTATTGAAGGAGATAGCAGTAAAATTGATTTTATAGAGATTAAAAAAGGCGATATAAACGGTTCTGCAAGTTATGAAGGCAGAGATGAGCAGACTATGGAAGAATTGGGTATCACAATAGAAGATTTGATACAAGAAGAAAGAAATAATTATAAAAGTATAGAAGCTATTGGAATAACTGATAATAGTGTAGGGGTCAACACTCCAGGCATGAATGTATATCCTGGAGATACGGTTTGTATCCCTATTGTTTTTAGAAATTATGAGGGACTTGTCGCACTACAATTTGCTGTGAAGTGGGATACATCAATGTTGGAATATATCAAAATGAATAAATATTTTGGGTTATTAAGTAATGTCAAAAATAATGAAATTTTCTTATTAGGTAATGGGCGCGGACCTTTTATTACCGATAGTGTAGTAGTTGAGTTATGTTTTAAGGTAGTAGGTAATAATGGCAGCCAAACATCATTGTCTTTCGAAAGTGATAAGGGGTTTGAAAATGCATTTTACAACAGTGAAAATCCGATGAAACCGCAGTATCAGTCAGGAGATATAATAATCGGTAGTGGCTGTATTCCTCATCAGGATATTGAATTGAACCCAAGTACCGGAATAAAAACATTGTATGCCGAAGATTTGTTTTTGGGTGAAAAAGCCGGTGATATTGTTACTGTCAATGGGCAAGATTCTATAACTTTTTCATGTGATGATTTTGGATTAAACTTTGTAACTGTTTCTGTTGCCCGAGAAAATAGCACAATTGATTGTTATATAGAAATCAATGTTTTAAATAATATAAAACCTTTTGCACATTGTAATAATACTATAGAGATTACTCTAAATGATGATTATTTTTACGAATTAACACCACAAGATTTGGATGCGGGATCTTATGATGTATGTGGTGATACTTTGGATTTTTCATTGTCTGTTGATGGCGTTTATAATGAAGCCCCTTTCATTACTTTTGATTGCTTGTCTGCCAAGCAGAACTATGTTAGATTGAATATGACTAACTCAAGAGGGCTATACGAATACTGCGATGTTCTTGTTAATGTCAAATATCCGAAACCGAATTCCTTGACATTAGTTGCAAGATCTGATACGATGGAGATCGCTATAGTCCCCGGATATGGGGCGGAAGTGACAGCAGATATGGTTTTGGTAGGAGACAAGACATGTCCCAATTATTATAAAGTTGCAGTCTTTGACTCAATGCCCAATATTATTACTTCTCAGGGCAATATTGAAAATCCGATTCAAAACCCGGGATTGTATGTAGTTGGAATATTTGATTCTAATAATAATAATGTGTGGGGCTTTGTAAATGTTATTTCACCTGATGAAAATACTGTAGGATTGTCATTACCTGAAAAAACAGTTGGAGAAAATGAAGAGTTGTGCTTAAGTCTAAAAGTTGAAAATTTTACTGATGTGACCTCTATAAATGTACCGGTCAGTTGGAATAGAGATATTTTGGATTTTAATAAAATAGACAATATTTATTTTACCATAAATTATACTTATGATAATAATGACGGGGAACTGTCCTTCAAATGGAATGATGTCAATGGAAAAACTTTGGTTGATAATACTACAATTTTCGATATTTGTTTTACTGCAAAAGCCAAAGAAGTAAGTCAAACAGATATTTTGTTTTTTAGCCCTACAGAATGGAAAAGACCGGTAGTTGAAGTAAATGGAACGGAAGTTGCTAGCTATCAGAAAAATGGAAAAGTAAAGATTGAAAACTTGGATTTTTGCTCCAATATGGTGGTTTCACTTGGTGTAAATTTTACAAAGGTAAATGCTTCTGATTTTAGTACTTCTGACAATGCAACCGTGATATTGGTAGATGGTGGAGAAAGCAAATATTTTGACTGCGAAGATTTGGGAGTAAATATAGTAGAACTTACTGTTCAACACATCGATGGTACAAAGGGAAAATGTAATGCTAAGGTCATTGTTGAGGATAAAATATCACCTGTGATTAAGTTTAATGCCGATACTGTCTTTATGAAAAATGATATTTTGAATTTAACTGTTGATAATCTTGGTGTAGATGTTTTTGAAAACTGTACTTTTAATTATAAAATAACTCCTGAAGTTGTTGATTGTGATAATTCAGGACTGATTGATGTCAATGTAGAGGCTACTGATATAGCAGGAAACAAGACTTCCAAAACCAAGAGTATAGAGTTTAAATGTACTTCCGATTGTGCGGTAACAAAAATTGTAAGTCTGGATCAAATGGGACAAGCATCTGTTGAAGCCCAATCATTCAAATCTCCGGGGTATTCTATCATTTTGGTAAATGGGTTATCGAGTATCGATTTGAATTGTGATGATATAGGGGATAAGTTTGTGAAATTGACTAAAGAAAATAATAATGGCGATAGAGAAGAATGTTATTCATTTATTATAGTGAAAGATAAAGTTCCTCCTATGGCTATATGTAAACAAAATTATGAAGTAAGACTAAATAATGAATCAATTTATGAGCTTGATCCGGTAGAGCTGGATGATGGCTCTTTTGATAATTGCGGAGATTTAAGCTATTCAGCAAGTTTAATATACTCTACAGAATCAGGAGTATTATTTGATTGTGAGTCTGATACTAGTGAGATGGTGGTATTAAGAGTGACTGATAAGTCTGGGAATTACAATGATTGTTTGGTCAATGTTAAAATAAATCAATTTTTAAATAGTTTGGTTTGTAATGATCATATCCGAGTAAGTGTTTATCCAGATGACAGTTCTCGTATTTACCCTGATGATTTATTGGAAGGAGAACCATATTGTTATAATCATATGAAAGTAGAGTTGTATGATGATTATGATTATACGCAGTTGCGAAATGGACCTTTTCTACATCCTTCTGATTACGAAAAAGAAGTTTATGCCAAAGTTATTGATAAAAATACAGGAAAAAGCTGTCAAACTACAATAACAGCAACGGAAGTTGGAGATATTGAATTCAAATTTCCAGATATCATTGCCGAAAGAAACAAAGATATTTGCTTGGATTTGAAGGTGAGAAAATTTAGGAGGGTTACTGAGTTTAAGCTCCCAATATCTTGGGATAATAGTATAGTTAAATTCAAGGAAATAAAATTACCGGAGAATCCAAAGTTAGATAATATTGATTTTTACTATCAGTCTGATTCCAAAGAAGTTATTGCGTTGTGGAAAGTTGAAGATGATCAAAGAGTGACTCTTCCTGACAGCACTACACTTTTTAGCCTTTGCTTCAATACTATCGGTGAATATGAAAGTTCTACAGATATTGAGTTCAAATCACTGGCAGGAATAGTTGAGCCATCGGCAAAAGTTCAAAATCATAAAGTAAACCCTGATTTCATCAATGGTAAAATAACCATACAGAAGTCCCCGGAGGATTGTGCCATAGACACGTTTAAGTTTTCAACGGATACCTACATATGCTCAAAAAAGATTACCGGAGACTCTCTTCACGATATAGCTATGGAAGGAGATACAGTATTGATAAATGGTAAAAAAGGGATTAATTTTGGAATCGGTTCACATAACATTGTCATAACGGTTAAGTACTTAGGAGGAGGTTTAAGTAGATGCAAATCCGTAATCGAAATGATTGACTCAGTACCTCCAATAATAGTAATTAATCAAAATACAATTTTAAAATTGGGATATAAACTAAAATATGAGTTAGATCCTTGGGAATTTAATGCCGGTTCTTTTGATAATTGTAGCCCTTTAAGCTTTGATTGTTCTCCTAAGATTATTGACTGCAATAGTCCCAATCCGGGGAAGGTAACATTGTATGTAAAAGATTCTTACGGGAATGTAAGTACTGCAAGTGCAATGTATGAGATTAAATATCCTAAACCACCAAAAAATATGGTATGTAACGAGCTTGTTAATGTTGAGGTTTATCCAAATGATACCTTAGAGATAAAATCGGATATGATATTAAAAGGTCTTCAATCTTGTCCGAGCTTGTATGATGTGAAATTGTACGATGACCAAAGCAGCACAACAGCTCAAGCAGATAATTTAGTCGATATTTCTGATATTGGAAACACTTATGCGTGCAAGGTAAATCATCCGGATGGGGAACATTTTTGTTGGTCAAAAATTCATGTAGAAGGAAGCGAAACCATATCAGTTTGTGTTAGGACACCAAGAGGAAATCCTGTTGACAATGTTGAATTTGAGAATGGATTTTTTACCGATACTTCCGGATGTGCGAATTTAGGAATGTTATCATCGGGTACTATAATCAGACCTCAAAAAGAATCTGAATTTAATACAACTAATCTTGGAGATATCGTTTTGCTTAAAAAATTTATTCTTGGAATATCAAGTAATTTAACTCCGTATCAAAAAATTGCTGCTGACATAAATAATGATGGCATACTATCAATGTCAGATGTGCGAAAGATTTTATTAGGAGATCGACCACCATGGGTTTTTATAGATGCTTCATACAAATTTGAAGGAACAGACTTTACTGATTTCCCAGATACTATAAAATACCCTTCAGCAAATTCTAAATATGACTTTATAGGTATTCAAAAAGGAGATATTCTTTTTAATTATGGTAGGGAAATAGTACATTCTTTGGATAGTGTTTATCTTGAGGATGAAGTTTTGAATAAAAATGAGGTAATGACTATATCGGTAAGGAATAGTAATTTGATCACCAAATTTGAAGGAATTCAATACACCTTATTTTATAATCCTGATTCAATAACCGTGAAAACTATTAAAAGCAATAATTTTAATGTAGATGGTTCTTATCTAATAAATGAGAGTGAAGGAGTAATTAAAATAGTTTTCACCAATATATTATTTGGTGATTTACCGGCAGACTCAGAAATATTTAGTATCAAAATTGAACCAAAGGTAAATGCAGTGCTACACGATGTAATACAATTTAACCAAAACGATAATTATATGGTTAACGATGATAGTGATTTGCTTTCTAGAATCATTACCAACTGGAAGGATTTTATCCCCGTGAATTCAAAGGATTTGATTTTTGATGATGATATACGGTTGTATCCACAGCCGGCAAGTGATTTTGTTTATGTTAGGTTTGGAAATAGTTCGATTCGTAACGTGGATTTTACAATCACAAATATAGTTGGAGAAGTAGTCCAAAAGGGTAGATTAAATAATAATAGGATAGGCGTTTCCCATTTACAAACAGGCTTATATTTTGTTAGTTTTTACAATAAAAATGGTAATTTTACCACGAAAAAGATGATTGTAAACAGAAAGTGATAAAGATACTTTGGATGGCTAACCTAGAAAATTTAATGAAAAATGCGGGTTAGTTGAATTCGAGGGGGTCGCAATTTACAAATTGCGACCTTTTTTATTGAGGAAATTGAGTAGAAATCATATTAACCTCAACTTAGCCCTCTTCTTGTAAATAGTATTCGTAAAATAGTATAAACTCAATAAAAGGAGAATGGGGTGGGGCTTGAGGTTAAAAAAGAAAGGAGAGGAAATGTACAAAAGTTGTTTTCACCTCTTGGTATATAATTACATAATAACTACAAGCCAAACGTATCATTATCTCATGGCATCTCTTACTTTTGGAAGTAAATGCCAGTAATCGAATTTTATACATGCAACAGCGTTATTACGCAGCTCTGATTACCTAAGATTTTGCCAAATAGATTATTATTTGTACTTTGCGGCAGTAATCATTTAAAAAATGAATTATAAACCTGAAATAGATTTATTTGAGTTAAAACGGTTGTTTCGTGATGATACGGAACAAACAATGGCTCTTATCTATAAAAAATATCGGGGAGCATTTATAAAATTTGCAAAACAATATTGTAAAAATGATATCCTCATAATAGATGGATTCCAAGATGCTGTAATCGCTTTATATCAAAATTTAATTGAAAATAAAATAAGTTCCAACGGCTCTGTAAAAGCCTATTTATTTGAGATTGGAAAACATAAATTATACAATTGTATTAGAAAGGAAGAAAATAATAGGAGTGTTGAAACCTTAAATCAGTTAAAACAAAATCCAATAATTGAGCAACAGTCAATTGAAAACCCGGAGCAAAAAAATGCAATGCTTATGGCAATCGAAAAACTCGGCAAAACCTGTCAACGATTATTGATTTTATTTTATTACAGAAATTACTCAATAAACGCAATAATGCACACGTTGAATATGAAGAATGAAAATTCCGTTAAAGCTAATAAGTCAAGGTGCATTAAGCAATTGAAAGCAAATTTGGTAAAGTCAAAAGTTTAGGTAAATGAATATTAGCGAAAATACTTTGATTGATAAATACCTTCGTGGTGAATTGAGCCAAGAAGAACAAATAGCTTTTGACAAAAAAATGCTTGATGTTGAATTTATTAATCAAATTAACAAATATAAAATACTATACGAATCATTAAAGGAACAAGATAAATCTAATCTAAAGTCTTTTTTACAGGAAGTAGAAAGTGAAATTATCGAACAAACGCCAAAAAAAATCCGGTATATAAAAATAATTACAGGAATCGCTGCAATATTATTAATTTTTATCACTTCTTTTTTTATTTACAATAATATACAAGAGTTGGAAACAAAGGATTTATATGCATTGTATTATAAACCATACCCTAATATTACTGACCCGATTACTAAAGGACAAAATAGTTATTCGGTATTTCAAAAATATGAGAATGGAGACTATCAATCTGTGATCAAATATTTCCAAAACAAAAATGAATTAAATGAAGAGGAAAGATTTTATTTGGCATCATCTTTTCTAGGATTTAATAAATATGAGGAGGCAAAAAAACAATTCGAACAGATTATTGACGATAATAAATTTGGTCAAGCAAGTCAATGGTATTTGGCATTGATTTGTCTGGTTGATCAATCACAAGACTGCTCTCATTTATTCGAAAAGATATCAAATAATCCAAATCATATTTACTCACAATTAGCTTCCTCAATTTTAAGCAAACTTCCTTCTAATAAATAGAAATGCAAAAATTGCAAATATTACAGCAAAAATAACATACCGGTAATCGATACCCGGATCGATATTTATTGGGCTATCATTACCAACTAAGACAAAACCGGACCAGTAAAAAGGATGTTTTCTTTCCGGTACTATTGTATTTTTCAGATAATCTTTTTTAGCATTTTGCAAGGCTGTACTTTTTGTATCTCCTTTTTTCAAATGTTTATAAAATGAAGTCATTATTTCCGATGTGGCATCATCAGGTATTTTCCATAGGGACATTACCGTTGATGAAACTCCCGAGTATGTGAACGCCCTATTAAGACTCATAATGCCCTCACCATTCTTTAAGTTTCCAACTCCTGTATTGCAAGCAGAAAGTACGACCATATTGGCATTGATTTTCATACCGTATAATTCATACGAATGCAAATAATTTTTTTCCTGATCAGAATTTACTTCCGTAAATAGCAATTTAGAGTTTAAAGGCCTTTGATGATCGACTATGGCGTGCATTGAAAGATGTAAAATATTATAGTCATTAGCAACTTTTTTGAATGTTTCTACGGTTGCATTATCCCCTGAAAACCGTTCTGAAGGTATTATTTTTGATATCATCTTGACTTCTTTTTGACTTCCAGGCAATTCATATTCACCTGCTCTGACCAATGATGCGATTGCATAATCGTTGATTGTATCATTCTTTTTAATATTAATTGAGCGATATTTTGGAGCAAAAGCAGCGAGCATTTTATCTTTATCGACATTTATACAATTCTGTTCATTCAATAATTTTGCTGAGTAGGCATACCTAATCGTATAAATTTCATTCAAAAATATTTTCTTATCAATATCGTAAATCAGTGATTCAAAAGGGATATAGCCCAATATGCCATCGGGTACAATGATGATCTTATTGATATTTTTAGGCAAATTATTCAATGTATTCTCCAAAATATCTTTGTATAATTTATAAGATTGATTTTCATATTTATTATTATTTGGAGAGTGAACAACATGAGGATATGTTTTTATTTCATCATAAAGTCCGTTAGATAAACCAATAGTATCAACAAAAAAACCTCGTTTTTCTATCGATAGACAAAAAATATACTTTTTGTCTATAAAATAACTAATCATAGCTTCGTCATCAGATAAAATATGTTTTTGTACAAATTCAATATCTATATTTTTTTTATTATAGATTAGATTGTAGTAATTTGGATATTTTGTCTCTAAGTTTAAAAGAAACTTTTTATATGATTCATTGTGTTTAGCTAAATCCACTTCCGCCTCAGTGGCTTTATTTATTGAGTCAAGACCAAATGATTTAAGGTGTTCCAATCTGTGCTGCAAACTTAGTTTTGACTCAACAAATGCTTGTTCTTTTTGCCTGACAGAATCCGGAATATTACCGTATTTTATCGCTTTATTATGAACAACGCCATCATTTAATTGATTGTTTTTGACATAATCCATAATGTAAAACATTTTATTGGCATAGTCAAAATCATTTTTTGCCCCTAGTTTGTATAAGTTTAACAATGTGTTTTCAAATGATGTCCTGTATCGAATCATTAGATAGTCTTCCGAACCTTGGGATTCAAAGCTGTTTCTGGCTTTTTCGATTATTTGAAATGCGATATTATTGTTTTCATCAGCTTTTTCCAGATACTTCCTGTTTTTTATAGAATCAAACCATTTCGAGTATGTATAAGCTATTAAGAATTGTAAATCTGCAGCTTTGGAAAGATATTTTATTTTGTTTAAATCATTATCGCCATATCCAAGTTTTTGTTTTGTGATTTCAAATTCTTGCATAGCTTTTTTGAAATTACCTGTTTCAGCCAAAACACCACCGATATAATAATGACAAGCAGCTATTAAAATATGATCCGGTTCTAGGATTTTTGTTGCGATTTGCAGAGTTTTATTGACGCTGGATAAAGCTTCCTCATATTTTTTTATATTAGCATAAGACTCACCGAGATTCAAATAATTAATAGCTAACAAGAAGCTATTCGGAGGAAGGGTTTTGAGAAATATTTCTTCAGTCTGTTTATAATACTTTAAAGCATTTTTATCA
>JALVAD010000591.1 GCA_027011385.1 Saprospiraceae bacterium
TATGAATGTAGGCATTCAAAATACATATAGTGATGAAGAATTAAAGGAGGCTCTTTATAAATATTTCGGCTTTGATGGCTTTAAATCTTTGCAACTAAGCATAATAAAAAGCGTACTTGCCAAAAATGATACATTTGCTATCATGCCTACAGGTGGTGGCAAATCACTAACATACCAATTACCCGCAATGTTGATGCCGGGTACTGCAATAATAATATCGCCATTGATTGCATTGATGAAAGATCAAGTCGATTCGATAAGAGGTCATAGCAAATCAAATTCTATTGCGCATTTTCTTAATTCTTCTTTATCCAGAACTCAAATAAAAGAAGTAAAAGAGGACATTGTTAATGTAAAGACAAAAATGTTGTTCGTAGCACCTGAAACATTGACAAAAGAGGAGAATATTGAGTTTTTTAAAAAAATCGAACTTTCTTTTATTGCTGTTGACGAAGCACATTGTATCTCAGAATGGGGACATGATTTTAGACCTGAATACAGAAGAATAAGGACAATGATCGACCAAATTAATAAAGATATTCCGATCATCGCTCTTACTGCTACTGCTACTGAAAAAGTGCGTACTGATATAATTAAGAATTTGGAAATGAAAAATCTTCAGTATTTTATTTCCTCATTTAATAGATTCAATCTTTTCTACGAAATAAAGCCTAAAAAAAATAAAGAACAAGCTATTAATAGCATCGTAAAAATAATAAAATCTATTCCCAATGAATCAGGTATTATATATGTACAAAGCCGTAAATCTACAGAAGAAATAGCTGAAATGCTACAAGTAAACGGAATAAAAGCGAGTGCATATCACGCAGGATTGGATTCAAAAACACGTACAAAAATACAAGATGACTTCCTTATGGAAGAAATTGATGTCATTTGTGCAACTATTGCTTTTGGTATGGGGATTGATAAACCCGATGTAAGATTCGTTATCCATTTTGATATACCAAAAAGTATTGAAAACTATTATCAGGAAACCGGTAGAGCAGGAAGAGATGGGATGGAAGCAAGGTGTATAGCTTTTTACTCCCACAAAGATATATTGAAACTTGAAAAATTCTTAAGAGACAAACCTGTTGCTGAACGTGAACTCAGCGTACAATTAATGGATGAAATCATCGCTTACACGGAAACCGGTTCATGCAGAAGACAGTTTTTACTACACTATTTTGGTGAAGATTTTGAAAGTGATGACTGCAATGAAATGTGTGATAACTGTAGGAATCCTAAAGAAAAAATCGAAGCAAAAGAATATTTCCTTCTATTACTTCAAGTTATTACTGAGCTACATGAAAAAAACATGATAAAATCTTTGGTTGATTTCATTACAGGAAGAAATTCCAAAGAAATGAAAGACTTTAGATATACTGAACACAAACTTTTTGGTGCAGGTAAGGAGAAAGACGAACAATTTTGGCACTCAATAATTAGACAAGCTATGTTAAATAACCTTGTCCAAAAAAGAGTTGAATTATATGGAATTATCAAAATAACTGAAAATGGTAAAGCATATATGAAAAATCCAACATCGATACAAGTTCCTTTGAATCATGATTATGAGAAAGATGATGATGAAGGTATTGTGAAAATGGGAGGACATAGTGGTTCAGCGCTAGATGAAGTTCTATTCAATCTATTGAAAGATGTCCGCTTGGATCAAGCAAAAAAATATGATGTAAAACCTTGGGTTATTTTCTCTGATCCTTCTCTCCAGGACATGTCTACATTTTATCCTATCAGCATAGAAGATATGTTGAGTATTTCAGGTGTCAATAAGGGGAAAGCTGAAAGATATGGTAAACCTTTTATTGATCTTATCAGGAATTATGTAGAAGAGAACGAAATCGATAGACCTTCTGATTATTTGGTCAGACAAGTTGCCAATAAATCAAAAACAAAGGTAGCCATTATCAGAAATATCGATCGCAAAATGCCTTTTGAGGATATAGCTCGCAATATTGATATGGATTATAATGAGCTATTAGAAGAGATGTATATAATCGTAAATTCAGGCACAAAACTCAATATTGACTATTATATAAACGAAAAAATCGAAGAGAGTATTCAAGAAGAAATCTATGATTATTTTCTAGAAGCTGAATCTGATTCTTTAGAGGACTGCCTCGAAGAGTTCTATGAAGATGACTATATCTATGAAGAAGATATTCAACTGATACGCATCAAATTTATTTCGGATATGGCTAATTGATTTTAATTAAAATATTTTATTTATTTGCGGGTAACCTTGGAATAAGTTTAGGAACTCTTTCCATATAAACCCTATATTTTTCACCGTATTCTTTTAGTAGTTTTTTCTCTTCAAGATAAATTCCAATCGGCAAGTAAACAGCTGTTATAATAGAAGCAATTAAAATATAATTATTGGGGGCAATGAGAAAAAGACCAAGCATCAATGTATAACTAAATGAGTATAACGGATGCCTTACGATCTTGTTGACACCTTTAACTTTTAAAGGGTAAAATATTTTCTCTTCAGATTTGAGCCTATCCAAACCCAAAAATTCTCGAATATTGTAGTTCTTAAATGAAATATAAAACACATAAAATGATATAAGTATCAATATACACCCCAATAAATCACTGAAGTTGTTTGGCTGAAAATAATTGTATTTATCCCCTGAGAAATAAAAATAAGCTATTGGAAAAAGGAATAAAATAGAATAACTGACAAAGAAAAATCTATAATACCTCTCACTTATTATGTTCTTATAAAAATAATTCTTAACTCTGTTATCAGCTAAGAAGCTATGCAAAAACATATAAAGAGACGTTAAAATGATAAAAAGTACAAACATATAATCTTTTTGATATGATAATACAACCTAAAATCAAGCAATAAAGTTTTGAATCATGTTTTTTATTTCTACATCATGCAACGTTTTTTCCTGCCATAGCATATAGCATTATATATAGTTTGCAAATTATATGAAAGATTATTTGAATTATTATCATAAATTAAAATTATAAAAACATGAAAAGTATTAAGTATTTAGTTGTATTTGCAATAGCAATTATTTTTTCCTTATCTTCTTGTACTAAAGACAACTCTATTGTAGATATTACAGACCCTAAACTGGTCACTCCGAAAGAAACAAGCTCAAATCCATTGGTGAACAGAGGCACAACAGGTGAAGAAGGTCTTGACATGGGCTGCTTCACTATAAAATTCCCTTTCGAGCTATCTGTAAATGGGACTAATGTAACCATAAACAGTGAGGATGATTTCAATTCAGTTTTCGATAATTTAAATCAAGATGATTCATTGATTATTGACTCTGCGTTTGTTGATTTCGTTTACCCTCTTGAAATAACATACAATGATAGTGGGGATATCGAAACTATCAATGATGGACTTGGACTTGGGGCAGCATTTGCTAATTGTGTCCCCGATACAGGTTGGGGAAATGGTTTCCCGGCATTTCTAATCAATGAGAAAAACTCTTGTTTTGTATTGAATTACCCTGTTAAATTATCAAGTCAGGACTCTTTCGAATATACTGCCAATGATGAAAATGAATTTATCGATTTGATTGCACAACATAAATTTTTATCTTTTGTTTTTCCAATTGGTCTTACAAATATAAAAACTCAAGAGTCAGTTGAAGCTCAAAGCAGCAATATGCTTTTTGACCTACTTACGTCTTGTAATCCTGATATTAATCCCGACACTATTATTAATCCGAGATACTTCGGAGTTCATATAGCTTGTTATACTCTAGGATTTCCGGTGATATACATTGACCAAGATGGTGAAAAAGTTACTGCTAATAATATTGCTGAACTAACTCAAGCATATTTATCAGGAAAAGTTGTTGAAATAACCTTCCCCATGAATTTAGTTTCTCAAGATAGTACAAATACTACTGTTACTTTTGTAGAATCAGAAGAAGAACTTAACCAAGCTATTGAAGCATGTGGCAATAACTTCGAAGGTGTTGATGCTGACTTATTACCAATTTACTTGATGTCGAAGGCTTCAAATTGCTTTAAAATGGTTTATCCTATTACAATAACAAGCGATGGAGGTGAAACTACAAGCATATTAGCTAATGAAGACGAATTGATTTCAGAACTTTATAATGATATTAGCTCGGATATTGTTTATCCATTTTCATTATTTGATGTAAGTGCTAATGAAAATAAAGTCTTCGATAATTCAGATGATTTGTATAGCTTTATGAATCAATGTGAATAATAATATTTTATTTCTAAAAATACCAAGTGATAGAATTATTCTCTCTATCACTTGGTAAATTTTTGACAATACATTTGTATGAAAGTAAGCAAATCTCTTATAGAATCTTGTAAAAAATCGGATGAAAATGCTAATAAACATCTTTATAATGCATCTATTCCATACGTCTATAGCATAGTTTCCAGATATATCAGGGAAGAAGCAGAAATAAAAGATCTTATTCAAGAAATATTTGCAAAAACATTTAGCAAAATTAATACTTTCGATAGGGACAAAGGGGAATTTAAATACTGGATTAGAAGAATCGCTGTAAATGAATGCTTGATGTATCTTAGAACTAAATCAAAACTGGAAATTATTTCAATAAGTAATAGTTTTGATTCAATTGACACTGATAATCGAAGTAATTCGGAATTAACAAGAGAGGACATATCTGGCATGCTTAAAAAGATGCCTAAAAAATACAAAATAGTATTTATGGCATATATAATTGATGATTTAAGCCATAAGGAAATAGCCAAACTCCTAAATATTACTCCGGAAACTTCCCGTTCGCAACTAAACAGAGCTAAAAAATGGGTAAAACAAAATATCTTTAATAATAATAAATATAAAGCATATGGATTCTTTTGACAAAAAAATAAAAAGACTATTTGAAGAAGTGGAAGATATTACTCCAACGGGATTCTCTTGGGAAGAAATGGAGTCAGGGATAAAAAACAAAATGAATAACAGAGATTCTCATAAAAACAAAAAGGGTATATTTTGGTTCATTTTCGGGATAACAGCTATCCTTATACTTTTTGTTTCTATAATTCTAAATAAAAATTTCACTAATACTATTGAAAAAAATAAAATAGAAAAACATCAAAAACTATCATCTTCACCTTTGAAAAGCGAACAAAATCTATCAAATAATCAATTAACATCTGAAACTGATACAATAGCATCAAAAGACGATTATGTCAAACCAAATACTTCAATAAATACAATAAACAAAAGTTCAATTTCAAAAACCACACTTTTAAACAAAAGCGTAAAATTTAGAAATAGTTTGTATCCATATTCTAAGACCAACAATATTAAAATAAAACACAACAATTATCTTTTAGATAAAAAATCCAGCTATTATGCTAATAATACAGTAAAACCTCTTACTAAAATCAAAGCTTCGTTAAGACCTATAAATATTAAACAAATTAAGATAAGTGGCCCAAAAACGGCCCGTATCTTTAAGGCTAATAATAGAAATAAATTGAATCCTCATAAAAGAAATACGTTTTTGTGTTTATCTTCCGGTATCAATACGCTATTAGGAAATCACAAGAACAATCAATATGCAGATAAATACACTAATAATTTACCCGGCTATTATATAGATATATCTATGAATTATAACAATTCATACAAATGGATGAAAACCATTGGTTATACTTACAACAACTATATATCTCTTTTTCAATTTGAGAAATCAGATCAAGTTAAAAAAACATTTAGAAATATTGTAATTATCAAAAATATAAATTCATTGAATAAGCGCTCAACTGAAATAAGTGGTGATACAACAGTATTAAGAGATAGATATCGAAATATTACTTATTATAATACCCATAAGACTCATACGATATATCTTGGAATAGCCAAAAGTATAGCTCTAAATAATAACCTAGAATTTCTCCTAAGCAGCAGGCTATTATACACATTCATAATAGAAAGCGATGGTGTATCCATAAATAAAAATGAAGAACTCATATACTTTAACGACAAAAACAAGAATATTTTCAATAATAATAAACTTGCTGTGGGTCTAGGAGCAACGATAAATTATCGTCTTAACTCTACATTTAAAATAGGTAGCAATTTACAAATTGATAAATATATTAACAATCTATCAAAAGAAAGCCAAGTCAGATATTCTCCGATTTCTTTGAATGTCGGTATAAATCTAAACTATTCGTTTTAAAACACGGAAATAATATCAGTTGCCTTTTATTTAAAACCGGCTCCCCAATCTTCCTTCGTCAGCTTGCGAGTCCTAATCAATCTAAGACTCAGTAGCTCGAAGAGATTCTGAAGCTGGCTTGATTAAAACCGGCTTTCCAATCCTTCAGCCAGTTCAGGATTTCACTTTGTTCAATCCTTCCTTCGTTAGCTTGTGAGCCTAATAAGCTGGCTCAGTCACTTATTATCTATCTGACCATACACCTAGCTCATTGCCTGTAGGATCAGTAAAATGAAATCTTCTACCTCCGGGGAATTCAAATATTTCTTTGGTTATCTTCCCACCGTTTTTCACTACTTTCCCTTCGGAATATTCCAAATCTTTTGAATAAATCACCACCAATGCTCCATTTGACACTTCTTTATCACTCAATTCAAATCCACCATGAACACCACTTTCTGAAAATGAAGCATAAGCTGAGCCATAATCTTTAAATTCCCACCCAAACGTTTTTGCATAAAATTCTTTTGTTTTTACCAAATCATTTGTCTTGAACTCAATATAAGATATGTGATTATTTCTCATCATTTTTATTTTTATGATTATTTTAATTCAAATATTTTCTAATAATTTTTACCAACGCATCTTTTGGTAAGCGTGTTTTGAGATATTGTTTAAATAGGTTAATCATATCCGAAACCATCGCCTCATTGAATCCCAACTTCAACCCAGCTTTATAGACTTGAGCCTCTTCAATTTTACTAATATTTCCATCTATTCGCATTGAAAATAGCATATAATACAGTATTTCCATCCTTTCTTGTTCATTAGCAGGTGGTATCAGGTCATATGCGTCGGGATTATCAATCACTTGCTCCATTTCATCCTGCGAGAGCCCCAAAACATTTCCGACATTGACCAAATATTTGCTTTCCATTTTATTGAAATCAGAATCAGCAATGTTCATTTGGTAGATTAGTGAAAATACAGCTTTATTTCTATCATCCATAACAATCAGATTTAGAGCCCTAATTTTTTTCTGATATCTTTAGGAAGTGCATTTTTATTAATAAAAATATCCATAGTCTTGTATCTGAAATACGGAAATGATGCGAAGAAATATCCGTTCAAATCATTGGTATCTCCCCAAGAATTTTTCACAACAAAATACTTCTTGCCATCTTGATCTTTCACTATCCCCACAATATGCATCCCATGATCATCAGTGGTCTCCTTATCATCAAAAGCCATTTGTCTTTCCTGTTGTGATACCCATTTCTCTTCTACCGGTTGCATAAATCCATTAGGAATTTTTTCTCCGTCAATATCAAAAAACTTTTCAGATGACCTTCTTGTTTTTACACTATTTGGTTCTTCAGGCACTATTGCAAGACCATTTCTATGAGAAAAACCTTTTTCAGAAACATCTGCTCCCCAACCCAAAGTATATCCATTCATAATTGCATTCTCTGCTATTTTCATCAAATCATCTAACGGAACATTATACACTTGGTGAAAAGACCAGTTGTCAGGCAATTCGAAGACAAACGGTTTGTAGAAAGGGTGATGGCTATATGATGTAATCTCAATATAATCATCCATATCCAAATCTAAAAACTTTGCAAAAGACTTCGGTGTAAACTCTTTTCCGTCTACAATAAACTTAAAATCTTCAGTATTTTCAGGCAATTCTCCCAAATAAGCATCGACAACAGACTTAAATCCTTTTTGCCAAGAAGTAGTCAATTTACCCCCTTGAGGTTTTTTTACAATTGCTTCTAGCATAGCCTTTAGTTGAGCTACCATCTCTGAGTGATTGTGCTTGTCAGAACCATACTGCAATCCTGAATAAACGCTTTCAGGCACTATTCCATAATTCTTAATCACATAGGGAATATCGTGAAATTCTCCACCTTCACCAAAATTAAAATGGCCATCCATTCTTACGTAATTTATAGCTTTTGGCAAATAGGCATTCCTAGCGATATACATCTCCGACAGATTGTAATGCCCCTTCCCTTTTCTCAATATCTCTGCTTCCATAAACGACAATGAAGAGAAACTCCAACAAGTTCCGGTTCTATTTTGGTTTTGGACAGGATTCACGTCCAAATGCTTAACTTCAGTAAACTTGTAATCACTCCCTTTTTTATTGACCAAAACTTGAGCAAAAGCTATGTTTGAAATAAAGAAAAGTATCGCAAATTTGATCGTTTTATTCATTTTCTGATTGTTTTAATTTTAATAAAGACCCCAAAATTAGGAAAATTATAGGAATTGTATATTTATTTTATGTACTTTTGCAAAAAATTTAATTGTAATGAAACCTTCTTTTGGGAAAATAATGTTTTTTTTATTTTTACTATCAATTAGTTTTGTAGGTGAATCCTGCTTCAAAAAAGGATATGGTTGTCCGGGAGAAGTTTCAGTAATGAAAGCTGACAAGCAAGGAGAACTATCTATGAAAAGGGGTAAAAGTAGATTATTTTCAAAAAAAATGAGAAAAAGAAGCAAAAAACACCATCGGTAAGTTTTTCAAATAATATAAATAAGTTTCACAAACAAAAGTCCATTATCTAAATGATTAAAAGCCTTAGCATACAGAATTATGCTCTTATTGAGAAATTGGATATGCAATTATTCAAAGGTCTCAATATTATCACAGGGGAAACCGGTGCAGGTAAGTCTATTTTGCTTGGATCTTTGGAATTGGCAATGGGGAAACGCGCAGATCACAGTGTCCTGTATGACAAAGACAAAAAATGTATCGTAGAAGTAGTTTATGATATTTCCCAATATAATTTGAAAGACTTTTTTGCAATGAACGATATGGATTATGATGACGAGATGATTGTCAGAAGAGTTATTTCTCCCAATGGCAAATCACGGGCTTTTATCAATGATGAACCTGTAAATTTGACTAACCTCAAGGAAATTAGCGCTCATTTGATACAGATGCATAGGCAATTTGACAACCTGGAATTGAATTCTCCAAGTTATCAACTGAAACTAATCGATGTATTTGGCGAGAACATTTCTTTAGTAGAAGAATACTCTTCATTATTCAAATCGTATCAAATAGACAAAAAGCAATTAAATAAACTGAAGGAAGATAATAATGCCTTCAAAAAGGAAATGCAGTTTATAGAGTACCAATACAATGAACTCAATGATGCTAGCATAACCGTTGAGGAATTCAATGAACTCGAAGACTCATTCAACAATCTCAATAATGCAGAAAGCATCAAATCAAATCTACTCAACGCCTACAATGCATTAATCGAGGGTGAATTTTCTATTATCAACAGGATTGACCCTATACTATCGGATATCAATAATGTAGAATTGAGAAGCGAGAAATTTGAAAAAACCAAAGAAAGCTTTTACGATGCTATTGAAAATATTAGAGAGGCAGCAAATGAATTTCTCAATATTTCCGAAAATACCGAATACGATGAAGAAAAAATAGCAGATGCTAAAGTTAAATTGGATACATTGTACAATCTGATGAATAAACATAAAGTTGATAGTATCGAAAAATTAATTGATATCAAAGAAGAGCTAAATAAAAAGCTTCAAAAACATTTTGATGTTGATAAAGAAATCGAAAAACTGTCTGCAAAAATCGAAAAAACATATAAGAAATTAAGGGATTTAGCCGAAGAATTAACACAAAAAAGAAAAAAAACAGCACTATCGTTTTCAAAACAAGTCGTAGCGGTACTAAAAGAATTGGCTTTGCCTCATTCACAATTAAAAGTGGATATAAATGCAACCGAAACTTTGAATGAAACAGGTCAAGATAGAGTTACATTCTTGTTTACTGCAAATAAAGGCGGAGAATTTAAAACAATCAAGGAAGCTGCATCAGGAGGTGAACTTTCAAGACTCGCATTGAGTATCGAATCTACAATAGCGGATAAAATGGCTCTGCCAACTATGATTTTTGATGAGATAGAAGCGGGTATATCAGGAGAAGTAGCGAGAAAAATGGGGTATATATTGAAAGGGATGTCAGCAAAACATCAATTGATAAATATCACCCACTCTCCTCAAATAGCGGCAAAAGCCGATTATCATTATTTTGTATATAAAGACATTATTGGTGATAAAACCATAACAAATATCAGATTGCTTGACAAAAACGAAAGGATAGTCGAGATAGCAAAAATATTAAGCGGAGACCCTCCAACTGAAGGCGCTCTAAAAAATGCAAATGAATTAATAAACTTAAAAATAAATTAAATGGGATACGGATTATTAAAAGGAAAAAGAGGTGTGATTTTTGGAGCTTTGGACGATGATTCAATAGCAACACAGGTAGCAAAAAAAGCAATGGAAGAAGGTGCTGAAATAGTACTTACAAATGCTCCTGTTGCTTTTAGATTTGGTAAAATTCAAGCTCTTGCTAATGACCTTGGAGTAGAGGCGATACCGGCAGATGCCACATCAGTAGAAGACCTTCAAAACTTATTTACACAAGCCCTAGAAATATTGGGCGGCAAGATTGATTTTGTCCTTCACTCTATCGGAATGTCCTTAAATATCAGAAAGAACAAACCATATTTTGATTTGAATTATGACTATATGCAGAAAACTTATGATATATCTGCAATATCATTTCACAAAATGATGCAGGTAGCGTATAAGCAAGATGCATTATCTGATTGGGGCTCTATTGTAGCATTGACCTATATCGCTGCTGACAGAACATTCCCATTTTATGGAGAAATGGCAGAAGCAAAAGCTATATTGGAATCTTATGCGCGAAGCTTTGGCTATCACCTTGGAGTAAATAAAAAAATACGTGTAAATACCGTTTCTCAATCCCCTACTCTTACCAAAGCCGGTAGTGCAGTCAAAGGATTTAAGGAATTTTTTGAGTATTCAGATAAAATGTCACCATTAGGAAATGCCAATGCAGAAGCTTGTGGAGACTACTGCGTCACACTATTTTCCGACCTGACTAAAATGGTCACAATGCAAAATCTATATCACGATGGAGGATTCTCTAAAATGGGAATGAACCCTGGAATTATGACAGGAGAAACTAGATGGGTAAGCTAAGCTTACCTCCTCTTTCTATTAAAGCTATTGCCTCTTGAATTTCTGTTTTTATTACGATTTGCAAAAAATTCTTGCTTTCTTTTGTTTTTTTCCTTTTCCCACTCCTTTTTCTCAGCCTGATTCATTGGTTTATCAGTTTGAGGAAAAGGATTGTCATTTACAATTTGTATCTTTTGTTTGGTCAATCTCTCGATGTCTCTGATATATGCATTCTCTTCCGGTTCACAAATCGAAATAGATATACCTTCTTCACCTGCACGCCCACAACGGCCGATTCTATGTACATAAGTTTCAGATTCATTGGGAATATCGTAATTGATAACGTGACGCAATTTATCAATATCAATTCCACGAGCTGCAATGTCTGTAGCGACCAAGACCCTAATTTTACCTGCCTTAAAATCCTTTAGTGCTTTTTGTCTTTGGTTTTGAGTTTTATCTCCGTGTATTGCTGCACAAGCTATATTTTCTTTCTTTAAGTTTCGTACTATACGATTAGCACCGTGTTTTGTCCTTGAAAAAAGCAAAACCTGATTAAGCTCAGGATTATTGAGAATATGCAGCAACAATTCACGCTTATTTATCCTGTTAGTCATATACAAATATTGCTGAATTGTCTCTGCTGTAGAAGAAACAGGATCTACTGCCAATTTCTTAGGATTGACTAAAATCTCTCTTGATAATTTCACTATTTTATCGGGCATAGTTGCTGAAAAAAACAATGATTGTCTCTTGTGAGGTAATTTTGCAATAATCTTTTTTATATCATTAATAAAACCCATATCCAGCATCCTGTCCGCTTCATCCAAAACAAAGTATTTGATATCTCTTAAGGATACAATACCTTGATTCATCAAATCCAATAAACGTCCAGGTGTTGCTACCAGTACATCTACTCCGGCTTGCAATGCATCTTTTTGTTTCCCTTGAGGAACTCCACCAAAAATCACGGTATTTCTTATATTTGTATATTTGCCATAATCTCTAAAACTTTCTCCTATTTGAATCGCCAGTTCACGAGTAGGGGTTACTATTAATGAAGATATCTTTCTTCTCCCTTTTGAATGCTTTTGTTCATTGTGCAAATGCTGAATAATAGGAATTGCAAAAGCTGCCGTTTTTCCAGTACCCGTTTGTGCACTAGCCAATATATCATCACCTCTCAATGCCATCGGAATAGCTTTCTCCTGAATAGAAGTTGGCTCAGTATAGTTTTTATCCTTCACTGCTTTGAGTATAGAAGGAATTATTTTTAATTCTTCAAATTTCATATTTTCTTTTTATTCTTAATTTTTAATGCCATCATTGTCTGTAACCAATAATTCCTCAATACTTATCCCAATGGAATACTATATGAGATTCAAACTTCCTATTTTACAATGAATTTATTGAACTATAAGGAGGAGAATAAACAGATATTAAACTAAATAGTCGAAGAGACATAATAGCATCAATAATATATAAAGGTTTTAAAAGTAGAATAGTTTATATTTAACACATAAATCTTTAATACTCTATGACTCTTTCATACCAAAACCTTCATCTAAATCTCTATCTACATACCAAAGAGCGATGAAACTAGGTATGGTACATAATATCACATAGATAAAGAAATTCTGATATCCCAAGGACTCTTGCACCCAACCACTAACCATTCCGGGCAGCATCATTCCCAATGCCATAAATCCGGTTGCAATGGCAAAATGTGCAGTTTTATACTGACTTTTACTCGCAAGATAAAGCATATATAGCATATAACCGGTAAATCCAAAACCATATCCAAACTGCTCTACAGCGATCATAGCATTGATAGTATAAAGATTTGACGGTTGAGCATATGACATGTAGATATATACCACATTTGGAAGATTGATAGCCAATGCCATCCACCAAATCCATTTTTTAAGACCGTATTTTGCAGCTAAAAGGCCACCTGATATCCCACCGATTACCAACGATAATACACCTATGGTTCCATAGGCAAACCCTTTTTCAGTAAGCGACAAAGCCAAACCACCATTCTCCCTTGAATCCAATAAAAAGGGAGAAGCCATTTTTGTCAATTGAGACTCTGAAAACCTGTACAACAACAAAAATGCTATTGCCGGCACAATCCCTTCTAGTCTGAAAAATGATGCTAAAACCTCAGTATAAGAGCTCTGATACTCCTTATCTGCCGGTTTATCCTTATCCGGATATGGCAAGAAAAATCTATGATATAATGCTAACAATAAGAATATCAAAGCTAATGTACCGATAGAAATTGACCAAGCCAAGGACACATTTCCAGCTTTTGCATCAAAAAACGCATTACTTACTTTTTTCAAGTTGTGCTTGAGTTTAATAGTAGTCATCTTTGGTTTATTCCAATTATCTTTAGTAAAAACAAAGACACTTTGCCCTGCTAAATACAAATCCTTGCTCCCCTCCTTTTGACCAAAAGTCATTCGGATAGAATCCTCATCTTCCGGCATTGCAGTAAGCAAAAAATATACATTGATTGAATCTACAGAACTACTGTCTTTATATAGTGGAATAGCCACATTCGCGGGAAAAATCTTTATTTCGGGTTTTACATTTTCAGCCATTTGGTTTTTGATAACAAACTCATCCAATTGCTTTTTACCATCAGCAGAAACAAAATCACTTTGAGTCACTGCCTTTACTTCAATTCTTTTTGTCTCCAAACCTGTATTGTCCAAAATCAAGCCGGTAATTATCACAAGTAAGCCAAGTCCTGCAATCATTGCCAAACGATAGAAAGTACTCCTTATTCCTGTAAAAAATGCTTGTTTCTTCTCCGACAATGCCAACATATAAAAACCATCAGCTGCGATATCATGGGTTGCAGATGTAAATGCCATTCCCCATAAAAATAACAAAGTAATCGGATACCACCAAGGCAAATGCAAAGCAAAAGCAACACCTGCCAATGATAATGCTAAAATAATTTGCATCCAAAAAATCCATTTTCTCTTAGTAGAATATATATCGACAAAAGGACTCCACAAAGGCTTCAATACCCATGGCCAATACAGCATCGAAGTCCAAAAGGCCAAAGAAGAATTTGATACTCCTAGTGTTTTGTACATATCACTAGCAACAAACATCACAATAATATAGGGAATACCCTCAGCGAAATACAATGTCGGAATCCAAGACCAAGGTGATCGATTTTTATTCATAATGCATTTTTTTGAATCACAATGTATGAAAAATCCTTGTTTTTTCCAGTCTTGTTATAAAAAAAAATACTATCTCATTTTTGGTCTCCTCCTTTTACTTCCTCTATTCATCATCTTGTAGCCATCTTTACCCATCGCTGCAGCCTGTCTCATAGCGCCTTTATTTGCAAAAACCTTATTAAATTCCTTAAGTTGTCCTTTAAGATTCTTTTCGGTAATATTTAGTTTTTTTGCATCATTATAATATTTCTTAGCAGCAGTCCACTTATTTTTTGATGCATTAATATTTGCCAATTGCAAAAGAACCATAGCTTTTTCATTATCCGACGGAAGCTTAATGGAAAGAGCTTTATTGAAAAACTCTTCTCCTTCTTTATGGTTTTTTTCATTTACAGCAAATGAACCTTTGAGTATATAATAATATGCTCTATTTGTAGGATAAAGCAGTTTTGGACTAAGAGTCAATTTCAATCTCTTATCAGCCTCTTCATATTGCTGCTTTTGTACAAACTCTGAAGCAGAGACTATAGTACCAAGCATAATATAGCTTACAAGCAATACGATACCTGTAATCACAAACCAAATTCCATACCAGATACCGTATGCAGCCCAAAGCCAAATACCCAATCCTAAAAACAAAACAATTAGAGCAAATTTGAGGTAAATATTTATTTTAAACATAGTTCTTAATTTTTATTACCACAAAGTTAAGATATTATTATATAGTGTCCGCATGAAATCATATCAAATTTGAAATTGATTCTTATTGTAATCTTTTGACTTTTTCACAAGTGATTGATACAAGGGCATCAAATCATTGCAAAAAAATCAAAATCTAAGCAATAATTATCTGAATTTCAAAAATTGTCTGTTTTCATGCAGCCACTATATAGTGTCCGCATGAAATCACTTTTTTATTTTCCTTCTAAAATCATCATTCATTACTCTATTTGAATATCGAACACTGATTAACGAATTATGATTTACGATTTTTTAACCAATATTTCAACGTCAAAAAGTTGTCAATCCCGTTATCCAACTGGATTAATATCTTGATATCGGCAAGGAATGATTATATTAACATACATTAATTTAATATTTGATTATCTTATTGTACTTTTTGCCTTTGATTGTATTCACTTCAATAATATATAGCCCTTTTCCCAAATCTTGAATATCGATAACTTTATCCCTGACATTATGTAGGCTTCTAACCGATTTTCCCTGCATAGAGTAGATATTCACATCATTTATTTCATCGACTGACTCACAATCTAAAGTGAAATAATCTTTCATAGGATTTGGAAAAATATCGATTTTCGAATAATCATTCTCCTCGATTCCGGATACTTCAAATTCAGACCAAGAATACACTGTTAATGAGAATTTATCAAATACACCTTCATAATCCTCAGTGTAGTAAGTATAAGTTAGATTATTAAAATTATCGTCATAAGTATAAACATACTTTGAACTAACATCCCATCTCAATGAATCGCTATTCCAATCAAAGTAACTATGCTCTGTTAAATATTCATCGTTAATATACTTATATATTTCTTTTTCTGAATTTACCCAAATTGAGTCCCATTTATAACTGTATTCAGACTTGTATTTTCCCAAAGTATTAAATGAATAAATCAATTTTTCATATAGTCCCCATACACCATCATCATTAAATTCTCTTATAATTACTGAATCTATCAGGTTTGAATCATTATAATAAAACTCACGTTTCTGATACTTATTCCAGCTTTCTGTTTCTTTATCCCAAAGCAACTTTGTGTACCCTCTCGTAATTCCATTTTCAATATAATAAATATATTTACTATAATTTATAACGCTATCAACAGAAAAATCAAATGCCTTGAAAATATACACAGTAACCAATCCTTCCTCATTGTATGCCGTTTTATCTGAAAAATATAAATACCAATTGTTTTCCATGGTATTCCATCGATAATATTGAAATAAAGTATCATTTCCATTCTCATCATAGAAATATAAAGCTTTATATCTTCCATATTTGATTCTCTTTACATAATCTCCTGCTTCATTATAATCAATATACAGAGAAGTATCCGAATATTCTTTGGTTTCCTCATTCCATTTCATTTCCAGATAAGACTTTTTTGTATTATTGAAATAATAAACTGTTGTATCCTTATAGTTGGGCACCCACTCAAACAAATCAAAATCAAACTTATCTTTAATCCCGGAAGTATTGCTTCCATATCCATTTCTAGTCATCACTCGATACAAATCAGTTGGTAACCATTGATCATCACCGACATAATCAAAATTAACGATAGAATCATTTACCCAAATTTTCTCTCCTTGTCGATGTGGCTCCAAAATATCATTTTGAAATATATCGTATTTCTGATTTGGATTGTGTGATTCCCGAAAATTTCTTTCAAAATCATTCTCTTGCGCAAATAAAACAATTGATGATATAACAAACAATAATAAAGTTGAGATTTTTTTCATTTCATTAAGTTTTAGCGTTTTAAAAATAATATCTCCCAGCGCAAACATACAATCTTTTTTTCAAAAAAACGAATTGCAATAAGGTTGAAGTCTAAATTCATCTATATTATGTAAAGATTTATTAAACTAATTGATGACTCACAATCTCTGTCAAAAAGAAATTTACCTCGAATTTCGAGATTCTGTTTAAGTAAAATCAAATAGCTAACTTTACATTGCAGAAGCAAAAGCTTAATAAATACCGTAGATTAATAGCCGTCACAACTCCCTTACCTTGCTAAGGCAAGGGGCAGGGATGGGTTCTTATATCCGAATTTTCAACAACTTAACAATCTAGTTAGATGGAATTAATGTGGTATTAAGAAAATGCTTAAAAAATTTCAAGCCTCAAAAATGGGTGTCCATTTACTCGGTAAAAATTCCCAACGCTTCCCTTTACTATTGCTATTTTGAACTATCACTACGAAAACCCGTAAATAATAAGGGTTAAAAT
>JALVAD010000592.1 GCA_027011385.1 Saprospiraceae bacterium
ATTTTTTCTTGTGAAAAAAAGGAAGATGTATTTGTAGAAGGTATGTCTCCTATTTATGTTTCGCCAACGGATTTTTCAGTAGTTAGAACCGAGAGTCCAAGGAAGTTTGACAAGCTTGGAGGCATTGTAAACCTGGGAGATAATATTTTTATTGTTGAGAAAAATAAAGGAATACATGTAATTGATAATACTGATCCATCTGCCCCATACAAAATATATTTTTGGAATATTCCGGGTTGTAGTCAATTCACAATTGAAAAGGATGTTTTATACGCAGACAACAGTTTTCATCTTTTGGTAATAGACATTAGCGACTTTTCTAAAATTAAAGTAGTAAATTATGTTAAAGATATATACGAAGATGAAGATATTTTTCAAGTAAGACCACCTAACGACTATAAAGGGTTTTTCAATTGTGTGAGTAAAAAGAAAGGGATACTGACGGGGTGGGAACTAAAGTTATTGAAAAATCCACAATGTGAATCTTATTAAAACTAATTAATATGAAAAAGATATTATTTCTCCTGATAATTGGAGTGTTTTCTTGTGCTAGAGAAACAGGTTCTGTAAATGTAACTCTTAACGGTTCATATGCGCATGTCGTGGCAGTTGAGAATTATTTATATGCTATAAACAGTAGCGAATTGATTACTTTTGATATTTCTTCTCCTGATGATCCTATTGAAATTGACAGAAAGAATCTGGATATAAATGTTGAAAACATATTCCTGAGTAATGGAATTCTCTTTGTAGGTTCTCAGCAAAAGTTGTTTATTTATAAGATTCAGAGTGACGGGATACCCGTATTGAAATCAGATAATGATTATTTTGTGACAGATGGAATCACAGCTTGTGATCCGGTTATTGCACGGGGTGATTATGCATATGTTACATTAAGCTCCAGAGGTTCTGAAAGGATTAATTGTATTCGTAGAGGGACTCTTTTTAATGAGTTAAGAATATACAATATCAGTGATATTGAAAATCCGGAATTATTGAGTAGGTTGAATCTTAATTTTCCAAAAGGTCTAGCGATTGATAATAATTATCTTTTTGTTTGTGAGGCAATAGATGGGTTTAAAGTTATTGATATAGAAGACCCGAACTCTCCTATAGTTTTGGCTTCAATAGGGAAATTTAATACTTATGATGTAATTGCCAAAAATGGGCTTTTAATGGTGGTATGTCCCACAGAAATAAGACAGTATGATTATTCTGATATTAATAATATTTCATATTTATCTAGCATAAAACTATAATGAAGAGAGCAATAATTATAATATTCGTTTTGTTTGTATCCGGTAGTTCTTATTCTCAAAAAAAGGACAGTATTGGTTTTTTGCCTAAATACGCAATTGGCATTAGTCCTTCGGCATATATTAATGTGTATAGGGGGATACAAATAAGTCAAGATTTTCGTTTTAGCAAAGAATTAAATTTAACTTTGGAAAGTGGATTTATTTTTGATGGCACTTTATTTGCCAACCGTGATCCTAGAGGAATTCGTTTAAGATTTGGAATAGAGTATTTGTTTCCTGTTGATAAGGAAGATGCTTTTTCTGTTGGCATTTTTTTCTTGAAAAGATATATTCAAGAAGATCTTCAATTTGAAGTTAACCATTGGGAGCAAAGATATTTCAGGAGAATTCCTGTAAAAAGAACTAAGGATTTGAAAGGATCAGGAATGAGTTTGGATTTCAAACAAAAAATCTTACAAAGGTTTCATGTTGATTTTGGTTTTGGGATAGGTATAGGGACTTTTTCAATAAATGATAAGTTTTATAGTGAGGATAGAGAAAACTTGGAATACAGAGGTTGGTATGCTTACGATACCGTAGGGGATTATTTTTTCCCAATAGTATTTTTCAATATTAATTTTTCATATGTCATTATAAAATAATTTTGTGCGGTACACAAGTCAAATATATTAGTACCGGCAATAAAGCACTTCAAATTTGGAGTATTTTTTGGTGACACTAATTTTCCTTAGTATCTTTACGGGAATATGCGAAAAGAATATGATTTTGTTATTATTGGTTCGGGTTTTGGAGGATCTGTATCTGCTTTAAGACTAATAGAAAAAGGATACTCGGTACTTCTTATTGAAAAAGGAGACTGGAAAAGACCTGAAGATTTTCCAAAAACCAATTGGAATCTTAAGAAATGGCTATGGTTTCCACCCTTAGGATTTAAGGGGATTTTTAAGCTTACTTTTTTGCGTCATCTTTCTGTTATTAGTGGGGTAGGTGTTGGTGGTGGTTCATTGGTATATGCCAATACTTTGCCGGTGCCTAAAGACGAATTTTTCAATTCCGGTTCTTGGAAAGGAATTTTGAATTGGGAAAAAGAATTGACGCCTTTTTATAAGACGGCAAAGTATATGCTAGGAGTGAGCAAAAACCCTGAGTTATTTGATGGAGATAATTATTTAAACAAATTATCAACCCTTATTGGTAAAGAGTCTGATTTCGCTCCTACAGATGTTGCCGTATATTTTGGCGATTCAGATAAAGATACAAAAGATCCATTTTTCAATGGGGAAGGTCCTGATAGAAAAGGATGCGATTATTGTGGACGCTGTATGACAGGCTGTCCAAATAATGCAAAGAATACCTTAGATAAAAACTATTTGTATCTAGCTCAAAAAAAAGGTTTGGAAATTTTAGCAAATAATTATGTGACAGATGTGAAACCTATTGACAATAATAGATATTCTGTTGTTTATAGGAAAACGGGAAAATATTTTTCAAAACAGAGGATTGTTACAACGAAAGGAATAATCTTTTCAGGTGGCGTTTTGGGTACTGTTCCACTATTGCTTAAATTGAAAAAATCTAGTTTACCCAATCTTAGTGACATGGTAGGTAAAGATGTAAGGAGTAATAATGAAGCTTTGATTTTTGTGACTACTCCTGATAAATCTATAGATATGAGTAAAGGCGTAGCAATTGGGTCTATTTTACATTCCGGTAAAAATAGTCATATGGAACCTGTCAGGTATGGCTCCGGATCAGGGGCATGGAGAGTTGGTACTTTGCCGATGGTATCTGAGCCAAAACTGGGTAAAAGATTATTTAAACTGATTTTAAGTTTGGTCAAATCACCTATAAAATGGTTAAAGGTTCTTACAGTTAGAAATTTTGCTAAACAAACGATAGTATTATTATATATGCAAAATTTAGAAGGAAAATTATCGATGAAAAAAGGGCATATAGTTCCAAAAACATCAATCCAACAAGGTGAAGCTCCTAGTGCTTTTTTACCGGAAGCACATGATTTAGCAAATAAATACGCAAAACTTGTCGGTGGTAAACCGATGACTTTTGTTTTGGAAACTTTAGCAGGAACTCCATCAACTGCTCATATATTGGGAGGAGCAGTTATTGGTGCAGATAAAAAATCCGGAGTGATTGATAAAAATCACAAAGTTTTTGGTTATGATAATATGTATATTTGCGATGGTTCTGCAATATCGGCTAATCCGGGGGTAAATCCGGCTTTAACTATTACTGCCATGAGCGAAAGAGCCATATCTAAGATACAAAGTAAAAAAATAGTATGATGAAAGAATTAGTCCAAAAGCAAAATGATTTTTTCCATTCTCAAGCTACTAAAAATATCAATAATAGATTGACTTTACTAAGGTCTTTGAAGAAAGAGATTATAAATAGAGAAAAGGATATAATTAAGGCTATTTTTATGGATTTTGGAAAATCTGATTTTGAAACTTCATCTTCCGAGATTGGGGTTGTGCTATCAGAATTGAATAAAACTATAAATAATCTTAAAAAATTATCAAAGCCAAAATTTGTTTTGCCGTCTATCTTGAATTTTCCATCTAGTGCTAAAATATATAAAGTTCCTTATGGTAATGTGTTGATTATTTCCCCATGGAATTATCCTTTCAATCTCGCTATGATTCCTTTTATTGGAGCAATTGCAGCAGGAAATACGGTAGTGCTAAAACCATCGGAATTGACATTAAATACTTCAAAGATTATTGAGGAAATAATAAGTAATGTGTTTGAGGAACAATATGCAACTGTTGTGCAAGGAGCAGCAAAAGTAGCACAAGAGCTTTTAGAACAGAAATGGGATTATATTTTTTTTACAGGCAGCGTGAGAATTGGTAAATTGGTTTATAAAGCAGCAGCGGCAAATTTAACCCCCGTAACTCTTGAATTGGGTGGCAAAAGCCCCTGTATAGTGGATAGTACTGCTGATTTAAAGGTTGCTGCTAGGAGAATAGTTTGGGGTAAATTCCTCAATGGAGGACAGACCTGTATTGCACCTGATTATATATTGATTGAACAAAATATTAAAGACAAGTTTATACAGTTATTGAAAGAAGAGATTAATATAGCTTATGGAGATAATCCTCAAAACTCGCCAGATTATCCAAGAATAATCAATAAAGCCAATTTTATCCGACTTGCAGATATGCTGGATTATGAAAAAATAGTTTTTGGTGGTGTTTTAGACGAAAAAGAACTGTATATTTCACCTACAATAATTGATAATCCTGGATTGGATAGCAAACTGATGCAAGGAGAAATCTTTGGGCCGATTCTTCCGGTAAACAGTTATGTTGAAATAAAAGAAATCGAAAGTATTATTGAGCGTTATCCAAATCCGCTTTCATTTTATATTTTTTCAAAAAGCAGAAAATTCAAGAAATATTTAATAGATAAATTTAGCTTTGGGGGAGCAGTTGTGAATGATACGGTTGTTCATTTTATCAACGACAGATTGCCATTTGGCGGAGTGGGAGAGAGCGGTCTAGGCGCCTATCATGGAAAATATTCTTTTAATACTTTCTCAAGAGAAAAATCTGTTGTGACTAGATATACACGGTTGGATATACCTATTCGCTATCTGCCATCAAGTAACTTCAAAAAGAAAATAATCAGATTTTTATTAACCGGTAGATGGTGAAGATCTATATTTTTGCCGGATTAAGCCCTCTTTCCTTTAATATATTGGATTTTGCTTTAACGGCAATTTTCATATCCTCAATAAATCTATCTAGCTGTGCCGATATTTCTTTGTCTGATAGAGCTAAAATTCTTATTGCCAATAATCCTGCATTTTTAGCACCATCCAAAGCTACAGTAGCAACAGGGATACCGCTTGGCATTTGCAAAATTGATAGTATTGAATCCCAGCCATCAATAGAGTTCGAAGATTTTATTGGAACACCAATCACGGGTATTGGTGTCAATGCAGCAATGACTCCAGGTAGAGCTGCGGCTCCTCCGGCACCTGATATCACTACTTGTATACCTCTGGATTTCAAGCTTTTTACATAGTTATCCAGCATTTGGGGCGTCCTATGTGCAGAAATTATAGCTACTTCATTATCTATTCCAAAGTCATCCAAGATATCAATTGACTTTTTCATAATGTCCAAATCTGAATCAGACCCCATAATTACACTGACTTTTATATTTTTCATATTA
>JALVAD010000593.1 GCA_027011385.1 Saprospiraceae bacterium
ACTTATAGTACAGAAGGTGATTTGAAATCAAAAATAAAAATTTACCCCAATCCTACTCAAGACAATGTATTTATTCAACTGAGCAATAGTTTAGCGAAATCCGTTAAGTATAAATTAACAAATATGTGGGGAGAAACCATAAAATTAGGTAATTTGAACGAATCAAATAATAAAATTGAATTAAATATGTTACAAGAGGGAATATATTTATTAACTTTGGACTCGGATGGTAAATTGCTAACTGAGAAAATAGTAAAAACTAAAAAATAAACATTAAAAAAATGAAGAGAACAATTATTGCACTAGTATTATTCGTATCCTTTTTTAGCGTTAAAACCAATGCACAAAAATATACAGAAGGATATATGAAATTTGAAATTTCAGACTTCAAAGCAGACAAACCTGATGATCCTCAGATGAAAATGGTTGGAGATATGATAAAAGGAACTACTACAAAACTCTATTTCAAAAAAGATAAAGCTCTAACCAAAATAAATAGTATGGGAGGTATGAGCGTGATAAAAGTCTTGGTTGATAAAGAGGGAAACTCCGAAATGTATATGGAAATGATGGGACAAAAGTTTTTAGTAAAAATGGATAAGAAGAAAACTGAGGAGTTAAAGAAAGAACAAGACATGGGAGACCAGGAATACATTCACCACAAAGACAAAACCAAGGATATACTGGGTATGAAAGCTCATATGGTAGAAGTAAAAACAAAAGACCAGGAGCCTAAAGTCGAATTGTGGGTGACCAATGACATAGATACAAAAGCCATGGTTCAACAAGGTATGGACAATGATGAAATAGGAGGATTCCCATTGGAATATACCGTTACAATTCCGGGACAATTTTCAATGACAACAAAAGCAGTAAAATTCAAAAAGTCTTTTGATGATTCTGTTTTTGACTTTGACAAATCAGGCTATCAAGAAAAGACATTAGATGAATTGAAAGGTATGGGAATGGGCGGAGGAGGTGGATTCTAATCCATCACTAAAGTAAAAAAAAGACCGTTTCATTCAAATGAAATGGTCTTTTTTTCTGAATACGAATTTATCCATAGATTCAATGCATCCCACGCATCTTTTTCGCTAGAACTAGCGTATTTATTTTCAGGATTTACGACTCTTGAATAGGCTGCATTTAATATGGTCGTTGCCAATCTGCAAGTTATCATATAAAATAAAACATCTAATTCATTTTGTTTAAGTGGTATTATTTTATCGTATGATTTTAGGATTATCTCTGCCCATTTTCTAGGATTTTTCTTCCCAAAACCTGCATATGCGATAGCAACTGCCAATTCATCTATCAAAGGAGCATATGCCAAATCTCCAAAATCGATTAGTCCTGTTATTTCTCCATCTTTCGTAAGCACATTGAAATCATTTGCATCATTATGAATGATAGAAAAACGCAATGATGAAAAGGCAGGTTTTACTATATTTTCAAAATCATCAAATATTTGATTTAGTATCTCTCTATCATTATCATCCTCTATATACTTTAAGAGCTTTTTGTTCTTATCAAAGTTAACTATATTCCATTCGCTTTTTCTATTTTCAATAGTTTTATTCTTGATATCCATTAAACGCAAGTCCATATTTGCAAGGAAAGTCCCAAATGATTCATAAAGCTCTGCAGTTGCAGCAGTCACCCCAAAAGGCTCCCCTTCAATATATGTCAACATCCTGACAATATGTTCGACATTATCCTCAGTGTACGCAAACTCAAATTCACCCTGATTTGTTTGCACCGGTTTTGGCAAAGAGTACCTTTCCTCACCTTTTAATTCAAGGAGCACATCCCTTTCTGCCTGCACTATTTCATACAATTCTTCTCGATACAGATAAGTCTTCAAGATATATTTTCCTTTGCTATCACTAACCAAGAAATTTTCATTTTCATAGCCATCCAATTTCTTGATGCCAACCTTTTCAAGGCTATAATACTCAGCTAAAATCTTTTTTATATCCATTATTTAGTTTCGTAATACATCACAACTGATGCCTTTTGTATAGTCGCAAAATTAAGATAAAAGCCAACTAACGCAGGATTAGCATCTTTATCCAGACCAAGGGTTTCCTTATTCAGAGCATATACGGTAATAAGGTATTGATGAATTCCATTGCCTTTTGGAGGACAAGGACCGCTATAACCATATTTACCAAAATCAGTAATACTTTGAATGGCTTTCGCGGGCATCAATCCCGATGAAATATTACCGGCATTTGTTTTCAATCCATCAACACCGGCAGGTATATCAAAAACCAGCCAATGCCACCATCCACTACCTGTTGGAGCATCTTTGTCATACATTGTGACTGCAAAACTCTTAGTCCCCTCAGGTACATTTGTCCACTTCAATTCCGGTGATATGTTTTCTCCTCCGCAAGAAGTAAATACTTGTTTTTTTGTAGCCTGACCACCTACTTCAGTACTCGTCAATGTAAATGTTTGTGCATAACCAACAATTGAAAACAACAAGGTAAGGATAGCAATCATTTTAACTTTTCTCATATTTATTTAATTTTGGGTAAAATGTAATAAGTCAAAGATAACAAATAATACAAATTTTTCAAAATTTCCACGCCACTATCCGGCTTATCTTATTCCCCTGCCCCATTTCAATAGTTTTTACTTGTTTTGGCTTTACAGACTTGAGTTTTTTATACACAAGTGGTAAATTTGCCTTTTTAGACACCAATGTTGTAAACCATTTACAGTTTTTTGCATATTGTTTACTTTCATCTATCATATTCCCAATAAACTTTTTTTCACCACCTTCACACCATAATTCATTGGATTTGCCACCAAAATTCAAACTACTCTTTGTAATTTTTCTTTTATTCAAGTTGGTCAATTTACGCTTGTTTCCCCTATTGGCTTCCTCGTAAGACGAATGGAAAGGAGGATTACAGATTACCATATCGAAATATTCATCATTTTTAATTACCCCATCAAATATTTTCTTGGAATTCTTCTGTAACCGTAGCTCAACTTTCTCATTTAGAACTTCATTTTCCCTGACGATTCGATTAGCGGATTCTATTGCTATTGGATCAATATCTGTTCCTACAAAGCTCCAACCGTATTCCACTACACCAATAATGGGATATATACAATTTGCACCAACACCGATATCAAGGCATTTGATTTGTGTATCCAAGGCTGAATTTTCATCCCTTATCAAATCAGCAATATTGTGAATATAGTCAGCACGACCCGGAATTGGAGGGCACAGATATCCTTGTGGTATTTCCCAAAAATCTATTTTGTAAAAATGCTTTAACAATGCCGTATTTAGACTTAAGACCGCTTTTTGATCGGAAAAATCTATGGATATATCCCCATATTTATTTTTCTTTACAAAAGATTTAAGCCTTGGATAACTTTGAATCAATTTATCAAAGTCATATCTACTTCGGTGTTTATTACTAGGATGTAGCTTTGTTTTAAGCAAAATATTTATTTTGAAAATTCAGAAATAATAAATTCCTTTTGCTTAACAGCAGTATCTTTGCTAAAGGTATAAACGGTAATCCTCACCTTACCGGTATCGATAAAATCAATATCGATTGGTTTTGAAATAATAGTCCAAGGACAATTGATAATTACTTCTTTTATTCTTTTATCGTCTAAAGGAATATTCAATTCTTCAGTTGACAGGGTAAATTCATTGACGTAGTGATTGCTACTTTTCTCCTTTCTAATCAAGGGAGAATTTGTTAACAAGCTATACGGTACATATATCAATTCTTTTTTAGAATTTTGCAATTTAATATCAGAAATCAATAGCTTTTCGATAATTCCTCCAATCTCAAGTTTGGAAATATAAATATAATCACCTTCTTTTAATTTATTTATATAAAAAATTCCGGCATAGATATTTTTCCAAAAATCTTTAGTAAACAAATAAATTCCTATCAAAAAAATCAATGTTATTATTGGACTTGACATTAACAAAAAGTAAACGGAAATAACAAACCATACAAACCATCCCAAAAGCTGTACTTTACTAAAAACCCGGTAAAACCTGTTATATACACGTTTTTTGTTGAAGAATGTGATCAAGTATTTGTCCAAGACAAAAAATACTAAATACAGCAACAGACCTGAAACAAGTATTGCGACTATAAGCATTATCGGTATTCCTCGTATATTTGCCATATTAAATCAATTCTTTTTCTTTTAACCATTTTTCTACAAATGGTTTTATATTTTTCACAATCTTATAATTCTTGTTTCTGTCCACAAATATCAATCCTGATTTTAGCATCATAGTGATATTTTTATCCATTTCTTCTGTATCAATATTGAATATTGTTTTCAATTCTCTATCGCAAACCTGCCCAAAAACCACCATTCTACTGAGTAAGCTAAGCCATAATTCATCTTCAATCTCAATAGTAGGATACTCAAAATCTGAATTCATAGCAATACCAAATTCTTTTTTCACCATTGAAGCAAGCCACAATTGCATTGCAATTCGAGGATTTCCATCTGACAAATAATACTTATCTTTTGCTAGTGCTTTTATTTGTTTTTCAGGCAAAAGCTCTCCTGTTTCATTATACAATTGCAAATCATCTGCAAAATGCATTTCGGCAATCATCTCTTGTATTGCTCTTTCATTAAGAGGTCCAATCGTAATTGTAGAAAGTACACTACTCAGTATTGAGCTTGTGGCATCGATTGTCTTCAAAGAATTGATATTGGCAGAAAAAACAAATGAGTATTTATGATTAAATTTTTCTACAATTCCGGAAAGAACATTCAATAATGGTTTTTCTTTTTCCTTATAGCAAATAAATCTCTCAATATCTTCCAAAACAAAGGTAGTACCTATTGGAAAAGTATTGATTAAGAAATCGATATTACCGGACTTCTTCGTAAGTTTTTTCAGGGCTTTTTCCAAAGGTTTTTTTACAGAAAAATCCTCAATTTCTATTGTGGTGATATTATCTTTTACCGTATTTGCTAATGCACTACTGATAAAATACGATTTACCAATTCCAGCCTCCCCCGTTACCAAAATTACAGGCTTGATAGATGAATTTGTGCTACCAATAGCCAGCTTAAAATCATTAAATTCTCTACGTCTGCCTTCAAGTCCTGATTTTTTCAAAAGATGTTTCCCCATAAATAATTGATAATAATAGTACGGCAACAAATCCTTAACCTCCTTCTTCAACGTTAATTTCGAAACAACTTTTCTTATTTTAATATGTATTGGAACAAACACATTCAATTTCCTCTCGTATTCCAAGCGCTTTACATCCTCATTTTTTCTAGAAATAAAAGCAACGACATCATTGAACTTACCCTTTATACTATCTTTGGCTTTGTCAAAAAATACCGGTAATTTTCGTTCTTTTTTGGATTTTCTTATATTCAAATTCAACTCAGACAAGTTATTAAGTATATGATTTATATTTAATATCATATTGAGT
>JALVAD010000594.1 GCA_027011385.1 Saprospiraceae bacterium
ATACTATAGCATCTGCGCAATTTGAAAATTATTTTGAAAATCATTCTCTGAGAATGGATTATATTCATAGTGGAAATGATAAATCCGATAATTATGCATTCAAAAGATTTATTAAAGAAGATAATTGGGGAGGATCACATACTCAAATGATTGAAACTTTTGAATATGGGAAGTATTTTGTTAAAGTTTTCGATAAAAATACAGGAAAATTGATTTATTCAAGAGGTTATGGTAGTCTATTTCACGAGTGGAGTACCACTAAAGAAGCTAGAGAGTTTAGTAGGAGTTTTGAAGAGACGGTTCTTTTGCCTTTTCCTAAAAAGGAAGTGATAATTAAGTTGTATTCGCGGAACAAATCAATGACTTTTGATGAAAGATTCGCCATATCTTTTAATCCAAAAAAGACATTTTTTGAATATAAAAATGATAATATTTTGCCTGTCATCGATATCCATATTTCAGGTGAACCTCAAAATAAAGTGGATATAGTGATATTGCCGGAAGGTTATACAGAGGATGAATTGGATAAATTTGTAAAGGATTGTCATACGCTTACGGATCAATTTTTTGCTTTCGTACCCTATAGTCAAAACAAAGATAAATTCAATATGAGAGCGGTTTGGATTTCATCAAAAGAGTCCGGGAGCGATAGCCCTAGAGATAGTGTGGAAGTTAGTACTGCATTGAATACCAGTTTTAATACTTTGTATTCGGATAGATATTGTATGACTTTGGATTATCATAAAGTAAGGGATTATGCTGCAAATACTCCATATGACCAAATCTATATATTGGTTAATACAGATAAATATGGAGGTGGAGCTATTTACAATTATTATTCAGTAAGTGTCAGTGGTAATCTGAAATCTCCTAAGGTATTCATTCACGAATTTGGACATGCTTTTGCAGGCTTAGCGGACGAATATGCGTATGAGGATTCGTTTGAGAATATGTATGCCAAAGGGGCTGAACCTTGGGAACCCAATATCACAACATTAGTGAATTTTGATACTAAATGGAAAGACATGGTTGATTCTAATACTCCTATACCTACTCCTGCTAATGGTAAATATAAGGATAGAATAGGTGCATTTGAAGGAGCAGGATATTTAAAAAAAGGAGTATATAGACCTAAAATGGATTGTTTGATGAGATCATTTAACGGAGATGTTTTTTGTGAAGTCTGCAGCAAAGCGATTGTCGATATGATTAAGTTTTATAGCAAATAAGGAATTGCTACCGGATATTGCGCTCTGCATCCATTTTCAAAACTACGCCCATCATGATGCTAAACACAATCAGTGAAGATCCTCCTTTGCTAATAAATGGTAGTGGAATACCCACAACCGGCAATAATCCCATATTCATACCTACATTCATGAAAAAGTGAATAAAAATATATCCTGCTAAGGTATAGGCAAAGTATGAAATGAAATTGTTTTTTCCTCTTTCGGCTATTTTTAACAATCTCAATACAAGTAATAAAAATAAGACAATAACGCTTACCACTCCGATAAATCCTTGCTCTTCGCCAATGGAACTAAATATGAAGTCAGTCGTTTGCTCAGGAACAAAATTTAATTGAGTCATTGCTCCTTTTAGGAATCCTTTTCCTTGAATGCCTCCTGAACCAATTGCTATTTTGGATTGCAATACATTATATAAAGAGCCTCGCGGATCACATTTTTCCGGATTTAACCAGACGTTTAATCTATCTTGTTGATGCGGCTTAAGAATATTATGAAAACTATAGTTGGTGACAAATGAAAGGAAAATGATAGTTAAGGCGGTTATTGGCACCAACACTATGTTATTTTCCCTGTTTTTAAGCCAATGCAAAAAAGTAACTATCATTATTACAATACTCAAAATAGCTATGGTATATATTTTAAATCCTCTGTGATAAGCAAATGCAGCTCCGATTGAAATTAAAATTGCAGCGATATTCCAATATTTTTTATTTGAGTACAATAGAGAATATATCATTATTGATAATAGTAGTGCTCCGAAGCTTACTAATTGTGGATTGTATATAAGAGTAAATATAAATGTAGCTGTCAGCATTCCTCCTATTATATAAAAAAGTACCGTAAAACCTGCTCGGTAGTACAATATCAAAATAGATAAAAAAATGATTGCTGATCCCGCATCCGGTTGGAGTAAAATTAGGAATATTGGAATTATTACAATTAAAGATGTTTGTAAGATAGATTTTAGAGTGCGAAAATCATTTTTATGATGGGATAAATATGAGGAAATAGCCAATGCAGTACCAAATTTGGCAAATTCCGAAGGCTGAAATGAAAAGCCGAATATATTGAACCAAGATCTTGCTCCTTTGATATCAGAACCAAATATCAGAACTGCTAATAGTAAAATAATTGAAATAGCATATATGGGAAAAGCAAAAGTGCTCCAAAATTGCCAATCAATAACATATGAAATAAAGAAGAGAATAATCGAAACAATGATTATAACAAAATATTTACCTACTTGTGTGTGGAAATCCAAGAAAGCATAAGGTGCTTCTTTGTCATAAAGAACGGAGTACAGTGAAAGAGCTCCGATTGTAACCAGACTGATATAAATAGTAAATGTTAACCAGTCGAATCCTCTTTGGTCAATAACTTTTCTCCTTGACATTAATCAACTCTTTCGATAAATTCACTTTCTCTGATTTTTTCCCAGACTGTTATAGCACTGGGGAAATATTCCTTTACTTCATCTAAAAACGCTTGCGCTTTTAATTTTGAATTGAATCCTCCTACTTTTACTCTATAATACGGGTTTACTTGTTCCCAAACAACATTGCTTATATAAGGGAATTTGCTTCTGAATTTGCTCATCGCTCTTTCCATTTTTCTTCTATCATCGGTATTGATAATTTGTATTCTCCAACCGATTACATAATTTTTATCCTTATTCCATTCAATGAATTTTTTTACCAGATTTGTAACAGCCGGCTCTTCATTAACAAATGAATCTTGGGCTTTGACCATTGAAATAGAAAAAAAGAATAATGATAAAAAAATAAGTAAAAGTCTCATAGTATAAAATTAATAATTTTTGGATTGTTACAAGCGTACAAAGATAATATTTTAAAATGATTAGACTATAAAAATAATTTAAAATTGTTTTATGCGTACCTTATAACGCAGTTTTAGCATGGTAAAATATATTTTTATGAAAATATTTACTCATAAATCACTTAAGCACTTCAATCATTTTTTGTAATGTCTCTTTAGGGGTATCTGTGTTAAAAATACCCGAACCGGAAACAACTATATCACAACCTGCATCTGAAATCATTTTTATATTTTCCAATTTAACTCCACCATCTACTTCAATTTCGATATGTTCTGCATTGTGATTTTTCAAAAATAGATTCAATCTTTTCAATTTGTCTATTGTATTTGGTATAAAACTTTGTCCACCAAAACCTGGGTTGACTGACATTATCAATATCAAATCAATGTCAGGAAGGATATTTTCAAGCATTGATATGGGAGTATGAGGATTCAATGAGATTCCTGCTTTTACTCCTCGGGATTTTATTTTTTGTAGTACTCTATGAACATGAGGTGTTGATTCCATATGAATTGTGAGATAATCCGCTCCGGCATCTATAAACTTATCTACATAATCACCGGGATTCTCAATCATCAAATGAACATCAAGAGGAGTATGGGCTGCTCTTTTTATCGCTTTTACGATAAAAGGACCAAAGGTTATATTGGGAACAAAATGCCCGTCCATTACATCAATATGTAGCAACTGAGCACCACCTTCTTCCAACATTATAATGTCTTTTTGAATATTGGAAAAATCCGCTGAGAGTAAAGAAGGAGATATTTTTTTTGTTTTCATCTTATAGTTTTAATGAACTTGTTGACAATACATCGCAATATTACATCAAATAAATGCTATATGCACATTCAAAGATAATAAATTTTATAATTTTGCAAAAATAATTAGATGAGGCTAAATAAATATATTGCTCACTGTGGTATAGATTCCAGAAGAAAAGCTGCTGAATTTGTAAAGCAAGGATTGGTTACTGTCAATGATAAAATAGAGGAGTCTCCTGCCTATATTGTACAGGAAGGAGATATAGTAAAGTATAGGGGAAGAATAATTGAGCCGGAAGAAAATTTGGTATATATTCTTATGAATAAACCCAAGCGAACTATTACAAGCCTTAGTGACGAGAAAGGTAGAAAAACAGTGATGGATATTGTAAAGAATAAAATTCCGGAAAGAATTTATCCGGTAGGAAGATTGGATTATTTAACTACGGGTTTGCTCTTGCTTACAAATGATGGAGACTTGACAAAAAAGCTTTCTCATCCTAGTCACAATGTACCAAAAGTATATCAGGTGGCTTTGGATAGGGAATTATTACCAAAAGATTTGAAAACAATTGAAGGTGGTTTTGAGTTGAAGGACGGTATGGTGAAAGTTGATTGGATAAGAAAGGTGGAAGGTGATAATATTTATAATCTCGAAATTCATATGGGCAAAAATAGAATCGTCAGACGGATATTTGAGCATTTTGATTATTCGGTTCAAAAACTCGATAGGATTTATTATGCCGGTCTCACAAAAAAAGGTTTGACAAGAGGTTGGTTCAGACATTTGACAAAAAGAGAAGTGATAATGCTAAAGCATTTCACATAATTTTTTTTTCTAGTTGCCTTTGTTTGGATGAGAGTAGTATATTGTGTAAAGTGGTCTATTTTCATATTTTGACTTTTTCACAAGTGATTGATATGAGGGCATCAAATCATTGCGAAAAAGTCAAAAAAAGGATTTATATTTTTTTAGACTAAAAAGTATATCCAAGATGTAAGGTTGCAAATATTGTGATTGGAGCAATATCATATTCTAAATTGCCAAGATTATTAGAACCATATAGTTTTGATGTATAGCCAATACCTGCCCAAGGTTTTATATAAAAACCAAAATCGAATAGTTGCCAAGTATAACCACTATATGCCATTAATAGAGCATTTGTAAATTTTTCACTTCCAGAAATTATTTCATTTTGAATTTTATATTCTTGCAATGAAACTTGACTTCCAACAAACCACTTTTGATTTACTTCTGAAAAATGATACTCCCCAAATACACCAAAACCTTGGTTGAGGCGAACATTCCAATCTTTGTCTTTATTCTCTTTGTTGAAATCAACTAATACACTTGGCATATCCATAGCATAAGCACCTATTCCGATTAATAATTGCTCACTATTTTTTGGTTTAATTCTTAGATGTATTCCATATCCTTTAAATCCAAAAGTTGCAGGATCAATTTCTACTGATATTTCTGTTTTTTTTGATTGATTATCGCTTGGTTGAGCGAAGATTCCAAAACTTATTGAAATCATTATTATTATTATTGCTTTTTTGAAAATTGAATTATTCATTATTATTTATTTTAAATTGTTAAAC
>JALVAD010000595.1 GCA_027011385.1 Saprospiraceae bacterium
ATAAAATCATCGTGTAATATTTTATAAGCAGTTACTACAAGATATTTATAATATTTATTGAAAAAATATTCCAAAGCAAGTTCATCACCTCTTTTAAGCTTTTGAATATACAATAGCTCTTCTTCTTTATTGATTATATGACTCTTATTCTGTTTCACGTGTCAGGCAAAGATATAAAATTGATATGTTTAACACGATTTATTCAACACTTTAATTGCTAGTTTCTATTTTGATGTATCGGTAATGTAAAATTAGCTTTTTATTGATTTTGTAAGTAAAATCAATATCCCCGACAGGGGATAAACGTGAATAACCACCGGTGAAACCGGTGGTAAATGTGTTAGATTGATACAACTCCGAATGGAGTTGAATGTAAAGCATTGATTAAAACAAATGGAATTTTATTAGATTTGTTGAACACCTTCCCAATTGGGGACACGTTTTGGCGTTCATTTCTCATCTCATATATACCCCGCATTCCATACGGTGCTAATTATATTAAACCACTCTCGAAGGGATATATCCCAACGTGACAGGTCTCGTGGTTTTGTTCTATTTCATTTATACTAAATATTTGACTTGGTAAGTCACAAATCAAATATTTTTTTACTGTTATAATAATCAGTTAATCAACGCAAAACATAAGTAGTGAAAAATATTTTTCATTTTTCTGCCAAACAAAATAGGGGATGGAATTCAAAAATTCGACTGGTGTGTATAGATCTATAATTCTTTATTTTTTAACTTTTAAATATTCAAAATTATGAAAAAATTATTTGTTTTAGTTGTGATCCTTTCAGGACTATTTTTTACTGCTTGCGAAAAAGACAATTTCAAACCACAGGAAGATGAATTAATTACCGGTTATTCAAATACAGGCAATAAAAGAACTTGTGGAATGGATGCAAAAATGAAAATATTGCTTTCAGATCCTGTTTATAAAGCACAACATGAAAGAAAATTGAAAATGATAAATAGTATAATAGGACTTAGGGAATTTAATTCCGATACCATTATTTTACCTATGGCTGTACACTTCGAACAAGTAAGTAATCCTGATATAGAATGTCTAAGAGCATTGGCAAAAAGTCAAATAGCTGTTTTAAATGAAGATTACGGTGGAACAAATGAAGATATAAGTAAATGGCAGAATATTGCAGGAAATACCTTTCCCGGAATAAATAATGGAAAAGCGCATTTCAAATTTTGTTTGGCAACAAAAAACCACCCGGACGGATATGGGCTTGAAGATGGTGATATAGCTGTAACTGTAAATAAAGTCACAGGTGAGAATAGTAGTGACTGGAGTGGTTATATCAATATTTTTGTTATTCCCAATACAGGAGTGCTCGGATATTCTCCACTGGGAGGTTCAGGAAATGGAGATGGTGTTGTAATCGACGCTACCGCTTTTGGAAAAGGTCAAGGTTGTGGAAGTATTTTCCCCAAAGAACCTTATAATTTAGGCAGAACTTTGACGCACGAATTAGGTCACTATCTGTTGCTCGATCATATATGGGGAGGCGGATGTGGAATTGACGATGATGTAACAGACACTCCCGATGCTGAACAGGAATATTATGGTTGTCCGGAAATCGGTGTGGCATCATGTGGATCAACTGACATGTTTATGAACTATATGGATTATGTCAATGATGCTTGTATGTTTATGTTTTCAGAAGGACAGGTAACAAGATCTTCAAATTATATCAGTACATCATTGCAAAATATAGTAAATAATGCAGCAAAAGTATGCGGAGAAACAACTACTGAAGCGACGTGTTCAGATGGTATTCAGAATGGTCAGGAAACAGGTGTGGATTGCGGTGGTCCCGATTGTATTCCTTGTGGAAATTCAGGTAGTAGTTGTGATCAAACACCAATAGAATTGGAATTTGTGCTTGATGATTATGGAAGTGATATTACTTGGGAATTACTTGACGAGGAAGGTGTTGTTCTTTACGAGGGTGGTGATTATCCCGATTTTCAATCAGGAGAAGTCGTTCAGGATTCATTCTGCTTAGCCTATGGTTGCTATACTTTGATTGTAGAGGATCTATTTGAAGACGGATTATGCTGCGAATATGGAGAGGGTTCATTTAGTTTGTCAATCGATGGATATGAATTTGTTCAATCTGATGGAGAATTTGGAGCAAACGAAATAATAGAGTTTTGCATTGGAGAAGAGGATGGTGAAGAATCTGCAAGTATTTCAAAAAGAGTAATTAGTCCACGTGTGCCGGCTAAAATAGAAGCGGCAAGAATTGCCAAAAAAAGATAATTAATTAGTTATTATCAGACAAAGAATATATTTTAGATCAAGAGGTCAATTCCGCAAGATTCCGGGATTGACCCCTTGTTTTTTCACATATCGTTAGTTTAACCCGTTTGTTTCTTTTCAGATAAAGTACTTTTTAAATGGGAAAATTCATCCCTATAAACATCGGATTTTTTAATGTATTTTAAAAATTATTGATGGGAATAACATTACCTTAAATGAAATCGTTATTAGTAAATAGTCTTTAAAAATATATTATATGAAAAATTTACTTTTTGTTTTTATTTTTATTAGCCCAGTTATGCTCTTTTCTCAAAGGGCTTTTTATAATGCAATGTTGGATGCAGGAAATCTTTGGGAAAATGACAAAGAAAATTATATAAAACCACTATTACATTTGGAACATGTCAATAGTGATACTTTATCCAAAAGGGAAAATAATCAGTATCTCCAGACTCTTTTTACCTTTAGTTCCTTTGCCTGTGATTTTGAAAAGGCTTTATATTATGAACTTTTACGTAGAAATAAATATTATAGTTCTTCTAGTCAGAGCAAAGAAATTAAAGATTCAAGTTTTTTCGATTTCCACCTTATTCCTGCAAGAAATACCATTGATAGTTTGGCACAACAATATGAGGTGATAATGATAAATGAATCTCATCATACACCATACCATAGAAATATTATTTTCAGCTTGCTTCCAGATTTAAAAAAACGGGGTTTCAAGTATTTAGCATTAGAAGCCTTGGGTAAAGACCATAAAATTAACCAAAGAGGTTATCCTTGTCATGAGGATGGATTTTACATAAGAGAACCCTTGTATGCTGAAATGATAAGAGAAGCTGCCCAGTTAGGATTTAAATTGGTTTCTTATGAGGAGAGTTTTTCCTCCTGTGATGGAAAAGGAAAGGATAAGTACTTTTGCGATAGATATAGGGATTCTATTGCGGCAGTAAATATTTATAATATAAAAAAGAAAAATAAATCTGCAAAAATTTTAGTTTATGCAGGATACTCCCATATCAAGAAAAAATATAAATCAAATAAGCCAAGGATGGCAGAGTACTTTAAAAGAATATCCGGAATTGATCCATTAACCATTGATCAAACAACTATGATGGATTTTGGAGATGATAAATATACATATCCCTACTATGACTTGCATAAAGACAAATTAAATGGAGAAGTGATGGTACTCTTTTCTGATAAAAAGAATAGTTTTTGGAGTTTATTTGAAGGGTATGATATTATGGTTTTTTCGCCAAGCCCTAAAATGCAAAATGGTCGATATTCTTTTTATAGTATTAATAATACACGAAAAGAATATTATCTGGAAGGAGATAAAACACTTGATGTATTTTTTGTTCAGGCATTTTACGAAAATGAAAAAGGAAATAATATTCCTGCTGACCAAACATATTTTAATTACAACAAAGCATTATTGCATTTAAGACCGGGAAAATATAGGCTTCTTTTCTATGACAAGAATGGGAATTTATTAAAAAAGAGAATTAAGAGATTTAAATAAATATATACTATTGTTTATATGAGTAAATGGAGGAATAATTGAAATATTACACACCTACTCCTTATCTTTCTTTGGTAATCTTTTTGCCTTTTTCAGTTGCTCGTTTATCAACCATTCTAGTTGCCCATTGACACTGCGAAATTCATCGTTTGCCCAACGAACCAGAGCTGCAAATGTAGCCTCATCAATCCTCAATACGAAACTTTTCTTTTTAGACATACTTTAGATTTAGCATCTTATTCATTGAATATTCGAATGCAGATTCCTTATTGGTTTCAATAAAAATCTTTCTTCCATCGGTTAAAAACACTACAAAATTGGGGTATTTTATAGCAAAGTACTCCATCATCTTTGTCCTTCTGTGCTTCTTTGTAGCCACAACCCTCTTTCCTCTTAATATTTTCAGATATTCTTTTTTAGTTATTCTTGAAAACGATTTTATTGAATCTTTATTTATTGAGGCGGTATAAAATCTATCGTGTTTTAATGTTAATTTATTGCGATCGATAGTGACAGAATACCCTCTGGATAAAACTACAATTAGAATAATTGCTGAAAATATTATCAATACGACAGAAACCCCGATTATATCATCCAATCGAAAGCTGTTATTAGGCATTTTTCCTATAGTATATTGATAGAATAATATAGAAAAAAATACAAAATCTATCAACAAAACTCCGGAAACAACCCATTGTCTTGTTGATAGATTTACATTAACCTTTTCCTTATGTAGTATATCATTTTCCATTTTTAATATATACTTCCTGTATTAACAATTGGCATTACATCTTTGTCTGAAGTTAAAACCACCATAAGATTGCTAACCATTTGTGCTTTTCTTTCCTCATCAAGATGTACGATTTCTTTTTTACTCAAATCTTCAAGTGCCATTTCGACCATACTGACAGCACCTTCTACAATTTTAGTTCTTGCGGCAATTATCGCTACTGCTTGTTGTCTTTTAAGCATTGCACTTGCTATTTCCGTAGCGTAAGCCAAATAATTAATTCTTGCTTCAAGTATTTCTATCCCTGCTATTTCCAATCTTTCTGATACTTCTGATTCCAATTGTTTGTTTACCTCTTCGCCTCCTTCTCTTAGAGTTAATTTAGCATTTTCGTCTTCCAAATTGTCGTAAGGATAAAGTCCGGCAAGTTTTCTGATAGCCGCTTCTGTCTGTATTCTGACGAAGTGCTCATAATCATCTACTTCAAATGCAGCTTTAAAAGTTTCTTTTACTTTCCAAACGACTACAGCTCCTATCAAAACCGGATTACCTATTTTATCATTAACTTTTAGTGGCTCACTATTGAAATTTCTAGCTCGTAATGATAATTTTTTCTTTGCCATAAAGGGATTTACCCACAAAAACCCATTCTTCTTTAGTGTGCCCTTGTATGCTCCGAACAATACAGTTACAATGGATTCATTTGGATTTACTATAGAAAATCCCGGGAGAATAAAAAAGGCAATTACAAATAGTGGTACAAAAACAAGTACCGCTTTTAGTGTAATAAAGTAAATTCCTAAACCGATTAGGATAAAAAAGACTAAAAGCATTAAATAGCCATTAATTCCATTTGAGATGTGTTCTTTTTTCATAGTTGTTTTTTTTAAATTATAATATCATAATGATAT
>JALVAD010000596.1 GCA_027011385.1 Saprospiraceae bacterium
TAATAATAGTTGTAAATTGTGTGCGTTTAATGCAAAAACATACAAATATAAGAAATTTCATATCAACTATGGCATATAATCATAACTTACCATTTAGTGTATATAAAAAAACTGTGGATAGCATAATTATCGCTAAAAAAACATTACTTTTGGAAAAATAAAAAAAAGTGTTAGAAGATATAATCAAATACAAAATAATTGAGCTCGATAATTATAGCTTTACCGTGCAGAATATCATCACTATTTTAGTTATAGTAATAATCACTAAGATTGTGTTATCAATTATAAGAAGAACCTTACTCAGGGTAAGCAAAATAAAGAATGAAAGACAAGAAGATTTCTATACAATAATAAAAATTGTAAATTACATCATATGGACTATTGCTATTATAATAATTTTAAATTCATTAGGGATTCAAATAACTGCATTGCTTACAGGATCAGCGGCGTTACTAGTGGGTATCGGACTCGGTCTTCAACAAACATTTAATGATTTCATCTCAGGAATAATTCTGTTATTTGAGGGGAAAACCAAAGTAGGAGATATATTGGAAATAGAAGGGAAGCTAATGACATTAGCTAATATCGGACTAAGGACTTCAGAGGGAATAGACCGAGATGGAGTAACTATTATCATTCCAAATTCAAAAATAGTAACAGATAAAGTAATAAATTGGACTCACCAAGAGGATAAAATAATCCGGTTCAATATAAAACTCGGTGTAGCTTATGGTAGTGATGTCGAATTAGTGATAAAAATACTTGAAAGTTGTGCTATCGAACATCCTCAGGTAATAAATAAAGAGCGAGTTGAAGCTAGGTTTGTGGATTTTGGGGACTCCTCTTTGAATTTTGAATTATTCTTCTTCAGTAAAGTGATTTTTAGAATTGGGAAAATAGAAAGCGATATCAGGCGTGCAATTAACAAGAAATTTATTGAAAATAATATCACAATTCCATTTCCTCAAGTTGATGTCCATATTGATAAATAATGCCTGCAAAATATCTGATACGGTAAGAGATAAAGGTATTAAAGTAACTAGAACCCACCTCAATCCTCCCTTACAAGGGAGGAAGTTGCAACCCGCAAAAGCACCACTATTTTATTACCTTGATAGCAAATTGATACCAATCTTGAAAAATTAATTCTATAATATTTATACATCATTCTAAAATTTATTTAATATTATTTTTATTGTAAGGAAAAACTTGGTAGTTTTATATTATAAACAACTTAATTATTCATAAAAACATGTTAAATTTATGTTTTTCCCAATCGGTGACGACCAAATAAAAGGAGGGTATAAACCCATTTTCAGCTATATCTTCATTGCTTTAAACATCATTATTTTTTTATATGAGTTGCAACTACAATCTTCAAATCAACTCAATGGTTTTATCAATGAATATGGCGCGACTCCTGATAATATTGTAAATGGTAAAGATTACTATTCTCTATTCACAAACATGTTCTTGCATGCCGGTTGGATGCATCTAATCGGGAATATGGTATTTTTATGGATTTTTGCTGATAATATTGAAGCGACTATTGGTAATATTAAGTTTCTTTTATTCTATTTAGGAGGAGGAATTGCTGCATCAATTATTCATGTCGCTTTAAATTCTCATAGTAATATCCCAAGCATTGGAGCGAGTGGAGCGATTTCAGCAGTGATGGGTACATACCTGATAATGTTTCCTGCCTCAAGAGTAAAAGTACTGGTTTTATACTTTTTTCAATCATTTTATATCTCAGCAATTATTTTCTTGGGTATTTGGATAGCGATGCAGTTATTCAACGGGTTTTCCTCTTTAGGAGGAGATCAAAACGCAGGTGGCGTTGCTCATTGGGCTCATATAGGAGGTTTTGCATTTGGTTTGGTATATGGGTTATATGCAAAAAGATTCTTTGAAAAGAAAGGTAAACTCGTTCAAAGCAAAGGAGGTGGAATTGGAAGTATTTTTGGTGGTAGACGAAGAAGGTATTAATCTGCATTTGCTTCTTTCATCACCTTCATAAATGCTCTTACCCCTTTTATTGCGGCTATACTAGAAACACCACCATACATAGCTCCTACTACTCCAAGTGAACCAGCATCACTACCGGTAAGATATAAGTTTCTAATTGGAGTCTTGGGAGAAATCCATTTGTATTTATATCTGGCAGGGGTTACAGGGACACCGTAAAAACTGCCTTTTTCCCATTTTGTAAAATACTCCATTGTCAAAGGAGTAGATAATTCGGAATATACAGTCAACTCTTTGAGTCCAGGAATGTATTTATCTGCAAAATCTAGAAGTTTAGCTGATAATTCCTTTTTATATTCCAAGTAATCATCACCTCTTTTCATCCATTTTGTATCTTTCCATTTGCTAAAACTATCATATTGTGAGAAACTGATTATTTCAGCAGTATGCGACTTAGCTTTAGGGTTTTTCATAGATGGAAACGAAACAAAAGCTGATAGAATATCAGCTGTTCTACCACTTTTTTCAAAAGTACTGCCATGATTATATGAGGTATTTATCCAGTGATTCGCTCCTTTTATTCCAAGCTTCTCCGGACTGTCTTTTAGCCCAATATATAAAGTATTGGTAGAAAAACCACTCATCGCATTTCGGATTTCTTCTCTATATGGGATATCAATATTGCTAGGGATTAGCTTTAGATATGTATTATATGCTCCTGCATCAGAAACTATATTATCTGCAAAAACTTCAAGTGTTTCGTTTTTATGTTTAAATCTTACTCCAACGGCTTTATTGTTTTCGATTATAATTTCTTCAACATTTCTATTTGTTAAAACACTTCCTCCTGCTCCCTCGATAATAGGTATCATAGTTTCTGCTATCGAACTAGCGCCGCCAACGGGAAAATATCCACCATAAAGATAAGATCTTACAACCAATGAATGCATAACAAAAGCGCTTTCTTCAGGAGGAACACCAATATCTCCCCAGATAGAAGTCAAAAGCGCCTTGAGCTTTTCATCTTCAATAACACCATCCAAATACTCTTTTGTAGTAGAAAGCGCTAATTTTGAACTGTCCTTTTTAAATAGGTTGATAGCTTTAAAAAGCCAAACAGGTACAAGCTGTGACATCATATGAGTCTGAAACCAGCCAGCAGCGATTTTCATATCTTTGAAATACTGCCTGATTCCTTTTTCTTCTTCAGGAAATCTTTTAATAAGGTCTTCAGCAAATTCCTTGGGATTCGAAGCTTGCTTAAAGCTAAAGTCGGGATAAATAAATTTCTCAAAATAATGAGGCATTTTATTCCATTTGAGATTACCATCGGTTATATAATCAAAAAGATTTCTTGACATCAATCCCTTTTTCATCTCTCCTATATAATGCACTCCTACATCCCAAGAAAATTTCACACCATCTTTTACTCTAGAAAATTCATGAGTCTGCCCTCCCGAAACAAAATGTTGTTCTAATACAAGAACTTTTTGCTTAAACAACTTGGACAATATTACTGCAGTGGTTAATCCGCCTATTCCCGAACCTATTACTATGGTGTCATATTTATTTTTCATAAGAGTATTACTTTCAATAATTCGTAAAAAAAAAGAAAAAAAGTCAATGCGTAACTTAGGTGTAAATCCCAAAACAGTAGTAATCTTTAATCTTTACAAAAATAAAAACTACTAACGTATTTACTCGAAGTCTAGACCTTATAGGTACAATAATAGAAAAAATGGGAGAAATAACCAAATGGCAAAGGGGTTTTATTTCAAGAATACTTCTATTGAATATAGGAATTGAAGGACGTTTTAATTTTTTACAAATGGAAAGGGAAGGCGAATATCATGAACAAACATATAGAAAAAATCTTGAAAAGGGCTTTGAGTTTATAACATTTAATTCACATCTGATAGACAGAAATTAGTAGTGAAGAGTTAATAATAGACTTTGATCCAAGTTATATCTCTAGAAGCGAAAAAAGACAAAAGATTTATGATGTTTTTTCAGGAACAGATGGAATGTATATAAATTTGATGTGTTTTCTTGCAGACACTAAATAGGTTGGAAATAAGCAGAATTGGGTCAATAGATACACCAAGTTTGTTATATTATGTTTCCCCATACTTGAAAATATAAATATTCTTAATTAATAATTTATTAATCTAATATTTTTAATTTTCATTCGTAAATCGTAATTAAATTTAGTAATTTTGTACAATGCTTTCAATTTTAATTCCTACATATAACACAAAATTAGTCGATTTGGTTGATGATCCAAATAGTCAATGCAGAAATCTGAATATTGACTTTGAAATTCTTTGTTGTGATGATGACTCTTTAAGTAAATTCAGGTATTTCAACAGTAAAATTAATGAATATAAGAATGTTATGTATAAGGAGATGAAAGAAAACCTTAGTAGAGCCAAGATAAGGAATCTTATGGCTATTGATGCTAAATACGGTAAACTGCTATTTATTGATAAAGACTCGGGTATTATCAGGGATAAATCTATTTTCACATATATCAAACAACTGAGTGATGATGTAATTTATGGTAGCAGACTGTATCAGATTAGTCCTCCTGAAGATAAAAATAAGATATTAGAATCGGTGAAATTCGAGAATAAGCACCAAACTTAATATGGTAAATAAAAAAAAGTTTTGGCAAAAATGTTCAGGACTACAATCTTTCTATTTAAAAAACCGATAATGTGTAATTTATTGTCGTCCAATCTGAATTTGATACTGCTTCAGTTTTATAAATCGCATTGTTTATTAAAATTTAGTAAAATGAGAAATATTAACAGTTTAAGAATTCTAATTTTTATTTACTTTTGTTTTTTAAGTGTAAGTTTCCATGCTCAAATCATATCTTTAACAAAAACTAAATATTTTTATGATAAAATTGGGTATGAATTGTTTGTGAAAGATGATTTCGATGGAGATTCAGAATATGAATTTTTAACAGATGCTAATAATAAATCTGTGATTTTAATAGGAAACATTGAAAATGGAAATATTGAAACTAAATATAGAAGTAATCTTAGAACCAATTTTAATAAATTGGTTTATGAAGATACTGATTTTGACGGACAAAAAGAATTATTTGCCATTACTAATGATGATTTTGTTTATGAGTTATCTATTCCGGAGTTAGAAGTGATAGATACTTTTAAAATTGAGTTGGATTATTATGAAATATCCGATATTATTTTTAGTGATCATAATCAGGATGGAATATACAATTGGATAGTTATTTCAGAGCATAAAGGTTCATATATTTTGAATGCTAATGATTTTCATGTTGAAAAGGAATTAAATAGTGAGATTGAAGGTGATAAGATTCGCATAGCAAATTTTGATGATGATCCGGAAAATGAGATTTTTATATATACTCATTGGAAGAGTTATCTGTTGAATTCAGCTAATTATTCGATTGAAAAAAAATTTGGCGATTATTATAAAG
>JALVAD010000597.1 GCA_027011385.1 Saprospiraceae bacterium
TATCTGAAACATATTGAAATGAAAATGCTTCCATTGAAAAATACCATAATATATTGAAAAAGACTAGTACTGTAGAGTATATCAAAAACCAATCCAATCCAAAAGTCTTAATTGTAGGTGTAGTATCAACATTATACCCTTCTACCGGCTCTAAAAACTTCAATACATATCGCCTTATATATGCTAAAAACACTAAAGCACTAGTATGTAAACCCGGTGAATCATAGAACATATCTATTATAATTCCTACAAAAAAAGCCAATAAAAGAAGGACAAATCTTTTGGTTTTTAAGGGCATTAACAATATAAAAACAGGATAAATAAAGAGCTGAATATAGTGATATCCTCCCCAACCTATATTGATTTGTTTTAGAATCAATACTTGGATTAAGACTATTATGAAGAACCTTCTTATATTATTTACTATTTGTGTATCCATTTCAATCTAAACTATTCTTCAACTTCTTTTTTTAACTCTTTTTTAGTATTCTCAATTATATAAACATTATCAACGAGTGCTAAATCATTGATAAGATTTACTGTAATATCATAGTAATTGGAACCTCTGTTTAAATCAATTTTATCGATAGTACCAACCACAATTCCCTTTGGAAAAACCGTAGAAAATCCACTTGTTATCAAGGTATCTCCTTGAGAAATATTTGCATGTTTGGGGATTTCTTCAAGCATAGTTTTCTTATAATCATAGGGTTGCCATTTAAGTATCCCAAAATAACCTTTCCCTTTTACCATTACGCTTGTTCTAGATATCGTATTTATCAAAGGGATAACTGATGCAAATTCTTCATTAGCTTTTCTTACTACACCTACAATTCCTTTGGCTGAGATAACGCCCATCCCTTTTTCTATACCGCTTTTTGTTCCTTTATCTAGTGTATATCTGTTATTTCGATGTGTAACGCTTTTGTTGCAAATCGAGGCGGATACAATTTTGAAATCAGTAAGAACAGAATCTTTAATATCGTGATTATCACTCTTATAATAACGGGAATTGAAGTAATTCTGAAAAATGAGTGCATTCTCAGATTTTAGTTTTTCATTTTTATCTTCAAGGTCAAGATAATTGGATAATTCTGTACGCTTTTTGTTGATTTTACCTACAATTAAATTAGAAGAATAAAGAAATATCTCCTTTTGCTTATTATTGTAGTTTACAATTAAAAATATAGATATAGCTTCCAATATTACAAATAATAATATCGCATTGTATTTACTTATAAATAGAAGAAGATTCCTCATATATTACAAAGCTATTCATATAATTTGAAATATCAGTAGAAAAATTAAAGATTTTTTCTATCTACTAAAAATGAAAATTTACTTGAATTTTTCAAAGCTAAACCTGTTCCCCTCACTACTGCTCTTAGTGGATCCTCCGCTACCTGAACATTAAGTTTTGTCTTTCTTGACAATCTAACATCTAAGCCTCTTAAAAGCGCTCCACCTCCTGTTAAATATATTCCTCTTCTAAATATATCTGATGCCAATTCAGGTGGTGTATCTTCTAGAGTTTTCAAAACAGCCTCCTCTATTTTCTTAATAGATCCGTCCAATGCACGACATACCTCTTTATGATTTATCTCTACTTGCCTTGGAATACCTGTCACCAAATCTCTTCCGTTTACAGGTAATGGATCAGGCACATCATCAATCTCTTCTATTGCCGCTCCAACATTTATTTTTATTTGTTCTGCGGTCCTTTCACCGACCAATAAATTATATTCTCTTTTCATAAAATCGACAATATCCATTGTGAATTCATCCCCGGCGGTTCTTATTGACTGATCTGAAACTATCCCGGATAGAGCAATAACTGCTATTTCAGTTGTACCCCCTCCTATATCTATAACCATATTCCCTTCAGGTGCCTCGACATCAAGTCCGATTCCCAATGCAGCTGCCATGGGTTCATATATCAAATAGGTCTCTTTTGCATCAACATGATCAGCAGAATCAAAAACAGCTCTTTTTTCCACCTCCGTGATACCGGATGGAATACAAATTACAATTTTCAGGTGAGTGAAAAATCTTTTTTGATCATTTATCATGTTTATCAGTCCCTCAATCATTGCTTCTGCAGCTTGAAAATCTGCAATAACACCATCCTTCAAGGGTCTTACAGTTTTAAGATTGTTATGAGTCTTACCATGCATTTGCATCGCCTTCATCCCAACTGCTACAACTTCATTTGTCTTGAGATCTATCGCAACAATTGAGGGTTCTTCAACTACTACTTTATTATCCTGAATGATAAGAGTATTCGCCGTACCCAAATCAATTGCTAATTCTTGTGTAAAAAAACTAAAAAATGCCATTTGCCTCTATATTCTTTAAAATAATTAATTCATCGCTATAACTATAATAGTAACTCGCAAAAAACGTTAAAAATAGCTAAAAGTTATAGTCTTTTATATTTTATTATCAATAATCACACCAAAAACTCTAAAAATTAGCAATTATTTTATTTAGCACAAAAAATACTAGCTTTTTTCATTTTATTTTAAACTAGTAATAGAGATGTATATAAATTTAGATTAAAAAAAAAGAGGCTACCCTGTTAATCGGATAACCTCTTATTTTATACACTATATTATTTATAAACTAAAGTGTTTCTCTGATTGTAGCTTGAGCAGCAGCTAATCTCGCAATTGGTACTCTAAAAGGAGAACAACTTACATAGTCAAGTCCAGTTCTGTGACAAAATTCTACTGATGATGGCTCACCTCCGTGCTCACCACAAATCCCCAATTTAATATCAGGTCTTGTTTGACGTCCTTTTTTACAAGCCATTTCCACAAGTTGTCCAACTCCTTCTTGATCCAATACTTCAAAAGGATCATGCTTCAAAATACCTTTTTCAATATAGATAGGTAAAAATTTACCTGCATCATCTCTTGAATATCCAAATGTCATCTGAGTCAAATCATTGGTACCAAAAGAGAAAAACTCAGCTGATTGTGCAACTAAGTCCGCCGTTAAGGCTGCCCTTGGTATTTCAATCATAGTACCAACCATATGATCGATACTATCTCCTCTTTCTTCAAATATTTTTGCTATTGTTTCTCTGATTATGTCTTCTTGCATTTTCATTTCAGCAAGAGTTCCAGTTAGTGGCACCATAATCTCAGGATGTGCGTTTACTCCTTTCTTCTTTAAGTCCAATGCTGCTTCGATTATAGCTCTTGTTTGCATTTCAGTAATTTCAGGATAAGTATTTCCTAATCTACAACCTCTATGTCCAAGCATTGGGTTAAATTCTGAAAGGTCTTCAACTTTTTGTTTTATAACCTCAACACTTACACCCATTACATCAGCCATTTCCTGCTGTCCTTTATCATCATGAGGTACAAATTCATGCAAAGGTGGATCCAATAATCTTACTGTTACCGGAAGATCATGCATAGCTTCAAATATTCCTTCAAAGTCCTTTCTTTGAATAGGTAATAACCTATCCAATGCCTCTCTTCTACCTGCTTCGTCTTCGGCAAGAATCATTTCACGCATCGCAACAATTTTATCGCCTTCAAAAAACATATGCTCTGTTCGAGTAAGTCCTATCCCTTTTGCACCAAAATCACGTGCTACTTGTGCATCATGAGGAGTATCTGCATTAGTTCTGACATACATTCTTGAATATTTGTCTGCCCATTCCATTATTTTCGCAAAATCACCACCAACTACCGGATCAATTGTTGCTATTTGTCCATCATAAACTTCACCTGTAGAACCATTAAGAGAGATAAAGTCACCCTCTTTATAAGTCTTACCACCGGTAGTCATAGTTCTAGCTTTATAATCAATTTTGATTTCACCTGCACCGGATACGCATGTTTTACCCATACCTCTAGCAACAACAGCAGCATGAGAAGTCATTCCTCCTTTTGCCGTAAGAATACCTTTTGCAATATTCATACCTTCCAAATCTTCAGGAGATGTTTCTATCCTTGCTAAAATTGTTGAATCATATTTATCTGCTTCATCAGCAAAAAATACTAATTGTCCCGTTGATGCTCCGGGAGAAGCAGGAAGACCTTTTGCGACAACAGCGGCTGATTTTATTGCTGATTTGTCAAACACAGGATGTAATAATTCATCCAATTTTTCAGGTTCTTGGCGCATAATTGCTGTTTTCTCATCAATCATACCTTCATTAACCATATCAATTGCAATTTTTATCATTGCAGCACCGGTTCTTTTACCTGTACGAGTTTGAAGCAACCACAATTTACCGTCTTGGATAGTAAATTCTAAGTCTTGCATATCTTTATAGTGATTCTCAAGTTTATTTTGAATATCATCTAATTCTTTATATTGCTCAGGCATTCTTTCTTCTAATGAAGGGTATTTAGAAGCTCTTTCTTCTTCGGATACTTGAGCTAATTTGGCCCACCTTATAGAACCTTCTTTTGTGATTTGCTGAGGAGTTCTTACTCCGGCAACGACATCTTCACCTTGTGCATTAATCAAATATTCTCCATTAAATATATTTTCCCCTGTACCAGCATCTCTAGTAAATGCAACACCAGTAGCTGAATTTTCACCCATATTTCCATATACCATAGCTTGAACGTTAACAGCAGTTCCCCATTCTCCTGGTATTTTATTCATATTTCTATAATATATAGCTCTGTCAGTATTCCAGCTATCAAATACTGCCATTACCGCTCCCCAAAGTTGCTCCCAAGGATTATCCGGAAAATCATGTCCTGTTTGTTTTTTAACTGCTGTTTTAAATTGACTAACCAATTTCTTTAGATCCTCAACTGTAAAATCAGTATCATTTTCTATTCCTTTCTCCTCTTTGAGTTCATCCATGATTTTTTCAAATGGATCAATATCTTCTTTTGATTCTGGCTTCATTCCCAAAACAACATCACCGTACATTTGCACAAATCTTCTGTATGAATCCCAAGCGAATCTAGGGTTTCCTGTTTTCTTTGCCAAACCTTCAACAGCAACATCATTCAACCCCAAATTTAATACTGTATCCATCATTCCGGGCATTGAAACCCTTGCTCCTGATCTAACTGAAACCAATAGGGGATTCTCTTTATCTCCAAATTTTGCCCCCATAATATCTTCCACCTGCTTAACAGCTGTCTCTACTTCATCTTTTATGAGTTTTACAGTTTCATCCCTTCCAACTTTATTATACTCCGTACAAACTTCTGTTGTGATTGTAAATCCCGGAGGAACCGGAACGCCTACCAGGTTCATTTCAGCCAAGTTAGCTCCTTTTCCACCTAAAAGGTTTTTCATAGTAGTGTTACCTTCAGCTTTTTTATCGCCAAAAGTATAAACTCTTTTTTTATTCATAATACTTAATTTTTATAACTTAAAATTTCTATTCAATTTTGAACCAAGCCGCAAAGGTAATTAATTTTTTTATATTGAAATACTATATAAAAT
>JALVAD010000598.1 GCA_027011385.1 Saprospiraceae bacterium
CCTATTATACCCTCAACTCTTGATTATGACGGTAGTTTTTCCAGAGGATTTTCCATAGGAAACAAACAAAACCTTGTACTAAACTCCAGCTTAAATCTCCAAATGAATGGAAATATAGGTAGTGGAATCAAACTAAAAGCTGCCATATCCGATGCGAATATACCGATTCAACCCGAGGGTTCTACACAGAGATTGAATGAATTTGACAAAGTATTTATCGAGATAAGCAAAGACCGGCACTCTCTTATAGCCGGGGATTTTGAATTGAGAAACCCCAAAGGATATTTTTCAAGATACAGCAAAAAACTCAAAGGATTAAAATACTCCAACCAATTAGAATTAAAAAATGATAAAACTATAAAAAACAGTGTCAGCTTTGCTATTTCCAAAGGAAAATTTTCAAGACATACACTAAAAGTAACAAATGGAAATCAAGGCCCCTATAAACTAAAAGGAGCTAATGGAGAAAGATACCTTATCATACTCTCAGGAACAGAAAAAGTGTATCTCGACGGTAAATTGCTTAAAAGAGGTAGGGATTTTGACTATATCATTGACTACAATATCGCAGAAATCACTTTTGTAAACAATATGATAACCGAAAACTCAAGGATAATTGTAGAATTTGAATACTCAGACCAAAATTATCTCAAGTCTTTACAAACCCTAAACAGCACATATGGCGATAGCCTTAATAATGTGTATTTCAATTTTTATAATGAACAGGATTCCAAAAATGCACTCGGTTTGATAGAATTGGATTCCGCCGATATAGCATTGTTAAAAGAAAGTGGGGATTCTTTGAGAAATAGCTATCGTTCCGGAATTAGGTCTATAAAAGACACCACGGATATCTTCAATACTATTTTTTATAAAAAAATATTCAATCCTGCTATTAACGATTCTATTTTGGTCTATACCAACAACAAAGATAGCACCAAATACATTGCTTATTTTACTGATTTTGGTGAAAATAACGGCAGCTACGCCATTGATACTACCAAACATTTGAATGGTAGAGTTTATCGTTGGGTAGGTTTCAGAAATGGAAATTATGAACCAAAAATCCAATTGATTCCTCCTGAAAAAAGACAATTGATATCATTGGGAACAAATATCTCCTTATCCAAAAACACGAATATAAATATTGAAACAAGCCTTAGCAATGTGGATAAAAATAGATATTCAAAGAAAAACAATGACGATAATGTTGGATTGGCAGCATTGGTCAGGCTCAATACTTCGAAAAAATTCAACATTAAATCACAGGAATTTGAAATAAGTAATTCGACAAAATACGAATATTCAGGGCTAAATTTTAATCCACTCAATCCATATCGCTCACCGGAATTTACCAGAGATTGGAATCTGAGCAATAGTCCGGTAAATACCACTGAGCATTTTATTCTCAATGATTTTTCGGTCAAAATATCTAAACTGACACTATCCTATAATTACTCGGGATTTACACAATCCGGCAATTTTAATGGAAACAAGCACGTACTAAAAATACAATACGAAAATAATGGATTCACGCTTTTTGCCGAGGGAAATTTACTACTCAGCAAGGATAAAATATCGAAAACAAATTTTTTTAGACCAAAATTAAATATTTCAAAAAAAATATCTTTTCTCAATGATACTCGCTTGGGAGTGTATTATGAAATGGAGAGAAATGAGATTAGGCTATTGAATAATGACAGCCTATCCAACAGCAGTTTTAATTATGATTACTATAAGTTTTATCTCAACACAAAAAATTCGCAGGCCACAAACTTGAGCCTGTATGTTGGCTATCGAAAAGATTATTTGCCCCACAATAATGAATTCAAGGAATATACAGGAGCACCGGAATTGGGAATCCAAGGAAATTGGAATGTGCAAACAATATCAAAACTGAGCTATAATATTTCCTTTAGACAGCTAAATATATTAAATAAAATATCAAACACCCGTAAACCCGAGTCCAATATTTTGGGGAAATTGCAGCATACATTGAATTTGCTAAAAGGAGGCATTTATGCAAATACCAATATAGAATTCGGATCAGGACAGCAAGCAAAAACCGAATTCGTTTTTGTATATGCCGGCAAAGGTCAAAAAGGCAATTATATTTGGATTGATGAAAATATGGATTCGATAAAACAAAATAGCGAATTCAGACAAGTATCGGGGATTGATACGGCTAATTATGTCCGTGTAACACAGTTCAATAACGAATTTCAGCGCATAAATTCCACATTGCTCAATAATACTTTCAAGATTAACGCATCAAAATTCTTCTCAAAAAAGAAAAACGACTTCGAAGAATTTGTTTCCAAATTGAGTTTCTTTTCCATTTTCAAAATGACTCAAAAAACACATTCTACAGAAGGTGGATACCTTTTTCCGGTTGTAACCGACCTAAAGGATACTTCCTTGGTCTCTTATATTCTTAATTACAATGCAACATTGTTTTACAATAGAGGCGATCCAGCTTATGATATTCATTTTGGATTCAAAGATATAGCAAGACAAAACTTTCAAGTAGGAGGTTTTACGAAAAATAGCATCAAAGAATATTATAGTGTTTTGCGCATCAATTATAAAAGCTATCTGGATATGCTTTCTAAATTTACAGTAGGACAAAAGCTTTTTGAAATTGACTATGCGACTTCCGGCAACTATCTCTTCAAATACTATAGCTTGGGTGAAGAATTTAATGTATTTTTCAGTAAAAAATACGGATTAATATTGAATTACAGCTTTACAGACAAGAAAAACCAATGGGGAGAACAAGAAAAAGCACAATTTCACGATCTAAAACTCTCTGGAAAAATACTAAAAATAAAAAAAACTAAAATAAAATTATCACTAAGTTATGTAAAGATCAAATATCAGGGTGGTAATAGCCAACTTATCGAATTATCAATGCTCAACGGGTTAAAAGATGGTCATAATTACATTTGGGATATACAGTTGAATAAAAGATTAAAAAACAATTTGGATATTATTTTTCAATATACGGGCAAAAAGTCTCAAGGTTCTGATATAATCCACCAAGGCAGAATGCAAGCAAGAGCTAGTTTTTAAACTTTTAATTTTTATACCTCCAAAATTCCGATTATAAACCGGCTTCAAAATCACTCCCTCTAGTCGTGCTTTCGAGTCCTAAATCCCCCCTTATTTTATAGAGAATCCAACAAACTCGGAACTCGAAACCCGAAACAAAAAATAGAAAATAATCATTCAATCACTCATCTTTGCAACGCCGCCTCCCAGCCTCCCGTTTCTCCGCAAGCTCCGAAACCGGAGTAGCCGCCAACCCGCAGTTCATTGCTAGAATGATAAGCGAATGTCTCTGACCTAGCATTTCAACTTCTCAAATCATCATTCCTTGTTCGGTGTTCGATATTCAAAACCTGAAACTTCCAAACTTCCGATTATACCCGGCTTCAAAATCACTCCTTCCAGTCGTGCTTTCGAGTCCTAGGTTTCCCCTTTGTTTTTATTGAAACAAACATGAAACATTGAACTTGGAACAAAAAAAAACACGAAACACGAAGCTCGGAACAAAAAACACCCCTCCATCGCCCAAACCGCCGATACTATGCAAATACCGGTAGAGAAGGTCAAGGCGTCTAATTCCAAAAACCACTACCTATACAAATGAGAACTCTCTATCTCTTGATATACTTTGTCTGGCACTAAATACTGTGGAGATTTACCTTCCTTGATTAATTTACGGATAAATGAAGAGGAGATCTCTAGAAGCGGTGCATCCAAAGCATTTACTTTCGGATGATCCAAAAACGGAACATCCTCATATCCCGGTCTCATATAGACAATGATACTGTAATATTTTAAAATAACATCATGATTTTTCCACTTGTGAAAATTCACCAAATTATCACTTCCCATAATCAAAGTAAATTCATAATCAGGATTTTGCTCCTTTAGATATGTCAATGTATCTATGGTATAACTAGGTACAGGCATATTAAATTCAATGGTACTTGGTTTTATCCTAGGGTTTTCTCCAATCGCCAATTCAACCAGATGTAGTCTATCGTAACTATCCAATAGATTGGATTTTTTCTTAAACGGATTTTGTGGGGAAATGACAAACCATACCTCATCCAAATCTGTAAAATTGATTACATGATTCGCGATTATCAAATGACCATTATGAATTGGGTTAAAAGAACCAAAGTACAATCCTACTTTCACTTCAATAATGACTTTTTATTGCATAATCAAAGGCATAATCAATAAGATAATATCTTCATTTGCTTTTTCCTCAACAGGATTAATTATCACAGGTGTCTTTGGATTAGAAAATTCTATTTTCACCTCATCGTCATCTGTGTTTGACAGTAATTCGATAAAGAACTTAGCACTAAAACCCATTGTAATAGGTTCACCGTCATACTTACATGGCAATTGCTCTGTAGCATCATGTGAAAAATCCGGATCTTCCGTAGCCAAAGTCAAACTGTCTTCACTTAAATTGAAAGTAACAAGATTGAAACTCTTATTTGCAAAAATCAATAAACGCTTCAATGAATTCATCAAATCTTTCCTGTTTACAAACAATACATTTTCGTTATTTACAGGAATCACATTATTATAATTTGGAAAATCATCATTGATCATCGTGCTGATAACCTTGTAGCCATCAAATATAAAAAATGCATTTTTATCTGTCCAGCTAATCTCTACTTCCCCTTCATCTAGCAATGCATTCTTCAAAAGAGCTAAGCCTTTAACAGGAAGAACAAATGTTTTTGTCGAATCAAATTTCAAACCATTATAAGTAAACTTAATCAATCTATGTCCGTCTGTAGCTACAAAATTTGCTTTATTGAAATCCAATTGAAACAATACTCCTGTCATCGCAGTCATTACAACCCCTACTTCCCCTGTTGCTGTAATTGTTTTCTCAATTGCGCTCTTCAAAATACCACTATCTATTTCCACCTTTTCTCCTTCCGGTACTTCTTCAATTTTCGGAAAATCTTCAAAATCATCACTAGCCATTTTGTATTTACCAAAGCTAGAAGTGATTTGCACAATTTTATTATCAAGTACTTCTATTGTAATAGGTTGGTCGGGCAATGTACGTAAAGTATCCAAAAGCAATCTTGCTGACAATGCTATACTACCATCTTCATGTCCCGTTACTTCCATTTTCAAGACAATAGAAGTCTCCAAATTTGTAGCACTAATCGTAAGATTATTGCCTTCCAACTCAAATAGAAAATCTTCTAAAACAGGCATTATAGCCTTAGGACTTATTGCATTTGATGCAACTGAAAGTTTCTTTGATAACTCCGAAGATGATGCGTTAAATTTCATTTGTATATTTTTTAATTCCTTTTGAATATTTTATGTATAATACTGACCGAAGTCATAC
>JALVAD010000599.1 GCA_027011385.1 Saprospiraceae bacterium
CATCATTGATTTTAGGTCCTTTTTTGATACAAGAGGGCGATTGGTGGTTGAATAATTCAGTAAATTGGTGCTTTGGAAGTGAAGATTTTATCCAAGCTCCGGATTATTGCTCGGGTTGCGATAAGTTTAAAGAGGTGGAAATCGGTAATGTACAATGTGATCAGTATAACCCTACTACATACTGGAAATTCGATATTTATGTGCCGGGAGATCCTAGTAAACAATATTATTTAGATGGACCGGGAGGAGGACCTAAATCGTACAATGTACATTATACAATTACAGGATTAAAACAAGACTCTTATTGTAAAGAATATACATTAGTAGATGCAATTAATCAATCTTGTACTTCAAAATTTACCATTTGTCCACCAAAACCCTGTGATGATGATTGTGATTTACAGGTTGAAGCGGATGTTGAGTGTTATACCGATGATAATGGAGATGTTTTTTATTATGTAAATCTTGATGTTAGTGGAGCCGGACAAGGTCAGCATTATTGTTATAGTACAATTGAAGCACCCTATCCCCCAAGTCCAAATAGCTCTGGTAGTCCATTGATTTACAATCCCATCATAGGTTCATATACAATCGGATTTTTCACTTCCGATATTTATCTTACAGTATATTTATGTGATGATGGAGTAGATTGCAGTCAAAATTGTAAAGATTGTTTTAAAACTATATATATTCCAAAGCCTGATTGCGAAAGACAAAAGGAAATAGAAAGAGGTGGTAAAGGGAAAAAATTAGTATTTCATAATAATAATTGGATTAACAATAAGACTCATGAAGAGTTGGGTAAATTAATTATTGTACCAAATCCATTTACTGATAATACTATTGTTTTAAAATCAAATATGGGAACAACTGAATTTAAAATTTATAATTCATCAGGACAATTGATTAAAGCGGGAAATTTCAAAGGAAATGAATATAAAATGAATTTAGAAATACCAAAAGGATTATATTTTATTCAATACAAAAACAATATTGGCAAACCTGCATTTGTAAAAATAATTAAATTGTAATTAACATGAAGTTAACCCTTCAAGGTTTGTTTAAGCCTTGAAGGGTTTTTATCCTTAAAAAACGATGAAAAGAAAAATTATATTTTTATTTCTTATATTTAATATTTTGCTGATAAATATTGCTATTTCTCAAACTTATGAATGGGGAAAAGCTATTGGAAGTGATGGTTCTGATCGAATTAATAATATTGATATCGATAAAGATGGAAATATATATTCTATTGGATATTTTGCATATCAAGGTGGTAGTATAGCGGATTTTGACCCAAGTGATAATATTTATGAATTAACTTCAAAAGGAGATGGTGATATATTTATTTTAAAATTGAACAGAAATGGGAATTTTGTATGGGCAAAAAGTATCGGAGGATATTCTAACTTTGATTTTGGATATTCAATAGCAACTGACAGTAAAGGAAATACATACAGTACCGGAGTTTTTACAAGTACCGTTGATTTTGACCCGGGAATAGGTGTTTACAACTTAATCGGTAACGATTCAGATATATTTGTATTAAAATTGGATAAAGATGGAAATTTTGTATGGGCGGAAAATTTTGGTAGCTTTGGTAGAGATATAGGTTATTCAATAATTACAGACAGATATGACAATATTTATGTATCCGGATTGTTTTGGAGCACAGCAGTAGATTTTGATCCCGGTCCAAATGTATTTAATCTAAATTCTTCAAAAGGAAATATATTTGTGCTAAAATTGGATTCCAACGGTAATTTTATTTGGGCTAGAAATATTGGTGGTACTTACAATACTAGACCGGAAATTACTCAGGACAATTTAGGCAATATTTATATTACAGGTGATTTTCGTGGAACTTGGGATTATAATCCCGGGGTTGATGTTTACAACCTTACTTCCAAAGGCGAAAGCGATATATTTGTATGCAAATTGAATTCTAACGGAGATTTTATTTGGGCAAAAAGTATAGGAGGAACAAAGGAAGATATAGCATATTCTTTAGCAATAAATAGCCAAAATGATATTTATATTACCGGAAAATTTGAAGATGTTATACAATATAATAGTGTTCAAGGACTATCACAAATTGTTTCAAACGGTTATAGTGATATTTGCATTTTTAAATTAAATTCCAATGGAAATATTATATGGGGAAAAAGTATTGGAGGAATCAGTGTTGATGAAGGTAGAGCAATAGATATTGATAAAAGCGATAATGTATATATTAGCGGTAGTTTTGCTGAAAAAGTAGATTTAAATCCTAATACGGAAGTATTTTATGAATCAACCAATGGATCTTTAGACATTTTTTTATTAAAATTGAATTCCACCGGAGATTTTATTTGGGCAAAAAGTTTTATAAGTAAAAGCTGGGATGAAGCTTTTTCAATTTATCTGGATAAATATAATAATATATATAGTGCAGGACTTTTTGGTGATGATCTGGAAATAGATTTTGATCAAGATACTTTTTATATTATGCATTCTGGAGACAGTTTCAACGCCTTCATCCTAAAACTCTCCCAATGCCTCACTTCCTTCGACACCACGCAAGTCCAAACCTGCAACAGCTACACCTGGATAGATGGTAAAACATATACCACAAGTACCGATACAGCAGAATATATACTTACCAATATCCAAGGCTGCGATAGTATAGTATCACTTGATCTGACAATATATAAAAAAGATAGTATTGGTATGCAGATTACCGCCTGCAATGAATATATCTGGAAAGACGATACACTAAAAAATACAGATATTTACCGCTTTGATACACTAAATATCTATGGTTGTGACTCCACTGTTACCTTAGACCTTAAAATCAATAAATCCAGTGATTCCAGCTTTAAGGTAATAAGTTGTGATAGCTATATTTGGCATGATAGCAGTTATACACAAAGCGGGATTTATCGCTTTGATACTATCAATGCAGTGGGTTGTGACAGTACAGTTACGCTGGACTTGACCCTTAATAGTTCGAGTAGTACCACTTTGGAAAAGTCTGCTTGCGAAAGCTATACTTGGCATGATAGTATATTTACCAATAGCGGGACTTACCGTTTTGATACGCTAAATATCACAGGTTGCGATAGTACAGTTATACTTAATCTTACTATCGTGGATAAAATCGAAAACTTGGATACAATGTATATCTGTCAGGGAGATACTATTGATATATTTAACAACAAAATATGGGAAGAAAAGCAAGTATCCAAGACATTTACAAGCCAAAAAGGCTGTGATAGTATTCAAAATATTCAGGTAGCGGTAAAACCTCTACCGGAAGGTACTATTACAGAGAGTATCTGCGAAGGAGATTCGATATTTGTATTAAACCGGTGGATATCTGAAGAAGGAACTTATGCCATTCACAAGGAAAATGCAGGAGAATGTGATAGTCTGTATAGCGTAGATATCACGATTAGACCCCTAAAATACACTTATGACACTATCAATATCTGTCAGGGCGATACTATTGAGGTATTTGGTTTTGAGATAAGTTCGGAAACAGATGTAGAACAAAGTTATGTCGGTAGCAATGACTGCGACAGTACCGTATATATGCATATCACAGTACTCCCCTTATCCTCATCACAATCACAAATCACACTTTGCCCGGGAGATTCCATATTGATATCGGGCAATTGGGTAAAGACCGCCGGAGAATATCAAGAGCATCTCACAGGAATAAACAGCTGTGACTCCATCGCCAATATACAAGTAAAAGTCCTGACAAAACCCGAAGAACCAAGTATAGAAATAGACTGCGATATTCCGGAGATACTACTAAGCACTACAGCAACTCCTCCTTGGCATATCCAATGGGATAATGGCGACACGACAAGCCAAAGCATTTATCAAAATCAAAGCCAAGCAATACTCACACTTCAAACCGATATGGGCTGCAAAGAAATATACACAATAGCTCTACCTACTCTTCCCGATTTGGCACAAATACCTAATCTCCAAGATACCACCATCGACCTAAACCAAACACTAAACCTAAGCATTAATACAGATACAAGCAACTGGCAGATCAACTGGTCTCCCAAAGAAATAATAGACTGTCCAAACTGCCATAACATAAGCATTAGCCCGGAAGAAACCACTGTTATCAAGTTGTCACTGACACATAGTTCCGGCTGTACATACAATAGAGAATTTACCCTCTATGTACAAGAACCCGAACTGGAAATACCAAATATCTTCACACCAAATGGAGATGGCATCAATGACAATTGGACATTCCGAGTACCAAAGGAAATAAAACTAATATCCTGTACTATCTTTGACCGATGGGGCGAGAAAATCTACCAAAGCAGAGGGGACACCCCAATAAATTGGGACGGAAAGTACAAGTCAGGCAGCGTTTTAAGCGGAGTTTATGTCTATATTATAGAGTATGTGGATAGTAAGGGAGAGAATAGGGTTATTGCCGGGGATGTGACTGTAGTTAGGTGATCATGAGTGATGGGTGATGAGTGATGAGTGATTGAGACGGAGAGACTAAGAGACGGAAAGATGAAGAGAGGGGAACGGAAAGACGGAGTAATGAGAGGTGAGTTATGAGTGATGAGTGATTGGGCGCGTTGAGGTTCTTCCTTTAGGAAGTTAGAAGGTCGCTGTGCAAAAATAGTTCCGAGTTTTAGGTTTGAATTTCGAGTTCAAAGTTTCTATTATATCATCTTGATGTTTGGGCTCAACTTGCTACATAACCATATTTTTTTGAATTTTTATAAAAGGTTTCTTTTTTCATTTTCATGCATTTCAATATTGGAAAATAATTTTTAAAGATAAAAATTCATTTTCTTACTCTTGCTTACCATATTCATTTTTTATTAGCTCACTCACCTTTTCATTAAAATTATCTTCATTTATTCCGGTAATTTTATTCAAATTATTAAAGAATTGTTCTTTATTTCGTCTGAAACTACCTGTATTTAGCAGTCGAATAACACCTGTATTACCTTTCTCTTTCTGCACTTTTTCAATAATAAGTGCATTTATGGGCAATTCAATTTTATTTCTTCAAAAGTTGGATTTACATAATTTTCCGAAATTCTAATTTCGACTGAATCATTTTTGATTATTAATGGTTTGATTGCGCAGAAATCACTTAAATTTGGATTTCTAAGTACAGCCAACCAATCAGTCTCTACTAAATTTCCTAAACCATTTAAATTTTTACATTGTGTATCATCTATAGCAATTGCTACTTTAACTGTTTTCAATAGGCTTAACCCTTTAATATCCTTTAGTTTTAGATTATTAACGATGAGTAATTTTCCATACACGGTTTCTAAATTATTTAAGCCATTTAGATTTTTTAAATCAGGATTATGACTAATATTGAAATTTCTACCAACAGACTTTAATT
>JALVAD010000600.1 GCA_027011385.1 Saprospiraceae bacterium
CTTTATACATATCACCCATAAAAATATGGACTATTTCACCAGAAAATAATGCCACACCGCCACCAATTGCTAACATAACATAAAACAATAATAACAATATATATGAAAATAATTTTCTATATGAATCTGGTAAATCCGTTCGAATTTTCATAGCCATTGGACTCCACGCCATTCCAAAAGCTGATGAAACCATTAAAACAATAATCGAAAACTTGTAAGAAACAGAGTAAACTCCTACTTCTTCAATAGTTGTAAATTTTAAAAGCATCCATCTGTCCGTTGTAGCCAGAAGATTGTATGCCAGTCCTGCAAATATAAAAGGATAACCATATTGCATAAGCTTCCTAAACCACTTAAATTCTATCTTAGTCGTTATATCTTTACGGACAAGATACAATGCATAAGGAAGCACTATTAAAAGAATAAGAGCCTGGACACCTAACAGGCCTTCCACTCCATAGCCTAGAATAACAACAACAAATAAACCTGAGAATGCACTCCCCACTTTTGATACAATAGAAATCAATACAAACTTTATAGAAGAAAAATGTAACCTTAATACATCTAAAATAAATCGGTTCCACTGACCAAAAAAAATTAAAGTTATCCCCAGGAAAAGGGCCGTTTCACTAAAAGGTATTTTAATAATTGTATAAAAATAATTGGAAAGAAAAACAAAAAACAGACTTAAAAAAACTATGATTAATCCTAAAAAACCCTGAATAACAAATCCTAAGGTTACAATCGAAGGTCTCTCTTCAGGACGAGTGTCTTTATCCCAATAGAATCTAGCTACTGAGTTATTTTGCCCACAATTCATGAGTAACCCTAATATACTCATTATAGAAACAATTAATTCCAACGCCCCAAAAGAAGTGGGAGTCAACGCTGTAGCTACGAGTGGGAAAGTGAAAAAACTTACAAACGAAGTAGTAAAATCTGATACTCCATAAATAAGTGAATCTTTCCCCAAACGTTTTAGCACAAGTTACACCTTCATAAAAAATGTTTAATCATTGATTTTGTATACCCTTGTTTACTACCATGGCTCTAAAGTTTTTTATATATGTGTCCTTTATTGCTGAGGGTGAATGATATTCATTTATCCAGTTTATTGATTTCTCAGATACTAATAATCGGTAGCTATAATCTCTATATAATTTTTCCATTACTTGAGATATTTCATGAGATTTTCTTGCAACCTGAAAAGGATGCCAGCTATATTTCTTCCTCATAGATTCTTCTCTAACATATGTTAATATTGGGCAACCACATGCAGCAGATTCAACAACAACAGAACCGAACCATCCAGCTCCAAAATCGTCCATAACCACATCAGAACAGTTATAAAGCTCAATTAATTCACTTCGAGTTAAACCCTCTTCCGCCTCACCTTTTGTAAAACGAACATTTTCTGTCAATTTAAGATCTTGTATTAATTTTTTAGCCTTTTCCAGTTCATCAGATCGAGTACGATCAGGGATGACCAGAATAACCATCTTTTTTTCGTCATTATTCAGTTTATCAAGAAATTTTCTAAAACCAATAATTGCTTCATCAGATGCCTTCCACTGTCCCGTTACTTTATGCAGGTAGGAATCACTAATCATAATCCGTGACGGCATAAAAACAATAAAGTTTTTTTTAGTTAAGTTCCACTTCTTTAGAAATGGCTTATTATTCTGATAATGAAAAAAAATTTTTGTATCAATAGCTAACTTGAAAAAATTTAATTTTTTAGCCTTAATATTTCCAAGACGCTTCAGTGCCCAGATATAAGGGGACTCATTAGCATCAATAAAATCTGCATTGAATACACCTTTCCGATAACTATTGCGTTTAATATAATACAGGAGAAAATTCAAAGGTGTTTTAAACCTTTCGATAAGAGATTTTGATTGATAGCGTAATAAGTTAGACTCCCGAAAAGACATTACTGGAAAAACAGTCAAATCCGATCCGGTTGCTCTGAACACTGTTTTCGTTGACACAAAAGGAAGTATTACTAACTCTGGACCACTAAAGATACATAGATCATAAGAATTTAAATCGTTAATAAGTTTATAGAAAGATTTAAAGCACCTTCTAGCAATAGACTTAGGAAGAAAACAGGATAAAATTGAAGCTCTTGAATACTCAGGCAAATGTTTAATCCACTGTGGATATTTAAAACCAGGGATATCACTTTCAGGAAGTTCAGTATTTGGTGTATTGCAATCATGATATAAAAATAAATCGCACGATACACCTTTAGAATTTTGTAATATGCTAGCTTCTCTGAAAAAATTATTAACTATATTTCCAACAAAGGCAACTCTAATCTCATCACTCATTTAGACTCCTATATAGTATTTCAATATACTTTTATTGCATTAATTCTTGTAACTGCTCGGTATAATCTCAGCCTTAGAAAAAATCTGGAATTTTTTTCAAATAAAATTTCTATTAGACCACAACAGTTAAAAATGCCATAAAATTTCTGCAATGTCTTTTTTTAAAAAATACGCTATGAATTTACTACGAACAATGCTTAAGTTCTATTTATATAGACAACATTTCAGAACAACTATTTAGTTCTCTTCTGTCTGGAAAATTCACGAGAACACCCATCCCTTTTTTTTGATACACTACCATACTGCCAACTGCACAAGCAGATACACCTCCTTCTTTTACTACATTATGAATATCTTTTATGCTACCTGCTCCGCCATTTGCGATTACAGGCACTTGCACATTTTCTGTAATTCTTCTCATTATATTTATATCATAGCCTTCCCAACTACCTTCTCTATCTATAGATGTAATCATAAGTTCTCCAACCCCAGAATTTTCCAAATGTTTTGCCCAAACAATTAAATCATCTTTTTGTTTCTTCTTTCCATGATGGGAGTAAATTCTCTCTTTTCCCCAAATATCTCTTTTCACATCAATAGATCCAACAATACTTTGACTACCAAAATACGATGATAAATCCTCAATTAGCTTTAGATTTTTAAACGCGTTGGAGTTAACTATGATTTTTTCAAAGCCAATGCCAAATATTTTTTTTGCCTGCTCAACACTTTGAATATTGCCACCATACGACAAAGGCATAAAGCATTCATCGGCGATTTGATGCAACATATTAAAGTTTATACTCCGTTTTTCTTTAGAAGCAAAAATATCAAGAAACATAAGCTCATCGACTTCCAGTTCATTAAATATTCTTACTGTATTAACAGGGTCCCCTATATAGCTTAACTTATTAAACCTAACAGTTTTAACCAAACTTCCATCTTTTAGCAACAAACACGGTATTACTCTAATTCTCAACATAAGTATTCATTTCTTATAATTCAGCAAAGTTTTTTAAAATCCTCATTCCAAATTTATGGCTTTTTTCTGGATGAAATTGTGCTCCATAAATATTATCATTTTGAATTGCACTATCAAATTCAAGTCCATAATATGTTCTCAAAATTGAATTCTGTTGACTATCAACCTTAACAAAATATGAATGAACAAAATAAAACCGAATATCTTTATCCTTTCCAAAACCTTCAATCAATTTACTGTCAACACCTTTTTTAACAATATTCCATCCCATATGAGGTATCTTAAATTTTTTATTTATTCTCCCTTTAAAACTTATAGTCTTGGCAGGTATCCAACCAAGTCCTTCTTGTACACCTTCCTCACTAGAATCAGTTAGCAGCTGCATTCCAAGACAAATCCCGAGAATTGGTACCTGCTGTATGTTTGCCTTTTCATTTAATACATCAATAAGTCCCGCTTGTTTAATACTATGCATTGCCACATCAAAAGCACCTACTCCGGGTAACAATATTTTCGATGCATTGTATATTTCCTCTGGATGGCTCACAACTTCAGATTTAACTCCAATTCTTTTTAACATATTCCGTATAGATCCCAGATTTCCCATACCATAGTTAACAATACTGATCATTTTATTTCTTATCAACTGGAAAACAATATTTTAAATAAAAGCTCATTGGCACCAAGTTAGCATAAGCTAAAACTTTAAATAATGGCCGTAGTATTTCAAACCTTTTTTTATATGTTGGATATTCATACCAGGATTTTGGATTCCTGCTCATTACTTTTTTATATTCTCGATCACTTAAATTCAATCTCTTTTTGAAATATTCCAATAAATCATCTTCAGTCACTGGCGGGGTATTATATTCCTTCCATGCCTCTTCTCTTGAGATTTTTCCATTTCTTACCAAGGCCGATAAAGTATTATTTCTAAAGTCTGTATTAAATTTTTGTGGCGCATAAATACCATGATAAAAAGCAGTCATTCTATTTTCCAAATGATGCCCCCCATAGTATTTCCAGTCATATTCTTTTTCCAAAAATGCTCTAGCTTCTTCTTTATTATATGCAACATACCAAAATGGTCTTATTTTTCTTATCCTTGCAAACATAATCCAAAACATAAATCTTGAAAAAGTCATCAATGGATACGTTTTCATTGATAATTTCCCAAACTTTTTATGGATACATTTTATATACTTCCCATCAAAGTAATTTCTGCCTACAGGAGTTATACCTTCCGTAGTGAATGAATGCCCCTCGAATACATATTTGATTTTATATTTCCAGGCAGCTCTATACATCACTTCAGCTAATGCCAAATCAGTTGCAGCCTCAATCTCTGCTACATCTGCTAAAAAAAATGATTTAAATATGTCATCAGATTCTTTATTATCAACAACATGTGTAAACAAATCTATATTAAGTGCACCTAAAACCTTTCTAATATTTTCTGTTGCAATCGATGTATTCCAGGTATTATCGTAATGGACAGCTAATGGTCTGAGTCCCCACTTTTTTGCCATATAAAGCATATAAGATGAATCCGTCCCTCCACTTACCCCAATAATACAATCATACTTATTTCCTTTCCCCACTCTTTTTATTTCTTCAACAATCCTTCTAAATTTTTCTTCACCTTTTTTTTCACCAGTCCCATATTGTTCAACCAAAGAATCTATTTGTCGACAATAATTGCACACACCATCTTCATCGAACGAAATTGACGCAACTCTTTCATCATATACGCATCTAGTGCAAACCTTCAGCTTAACCTGATTCACATTGTCATTTTGTATCAATCTTCAATCCTTACTCGTTCAATTACTAAGCGCTTACCATCAACTGTCTTTATAAAAGCACCTGGATATGGTGCAGACTGAGCTCTAATAAAATTATATAAATCCATTGCATTCATTGATAAATCTATTTCACCATCATCTCGATTTCTTTGAGGATATACTTCAATTTTTTTCTTGTCCTGTGGTTTATAGACGATATTATTCATATTTCTAAACACTTCCAATAAAATCTCTTTTGACTTTATTGTTGCTTTTTC
>JALVAD010000601.1 GCA_027011385.1 Saprospiraceae bacterium
GTATAGTATTTACCATTGGCATAATCGATACCTGACAATCCACCGACAATAGTACTATCAAAATATGTTTGAGTGGGAATAACGTATTCGTCAATAAACTTAAGTGAGCTAATCCCGATTGATTCTCCCTCTTGGGGCTTATTTATTTTTTTATTTACACAACATCCTGAAAAGGATGCCATAAAAATCATAAAAACCGGATATACTAAAAAGTGTCTATAAGATTTATACTTATTCATAGAGTTATTTTTTTGTAAATATAAGAAATAGTAATTTAACATAGCACAATAAAAAATATTTTCACTATATTCGACAAAAATTTTACAGATATGAAATACTTTATGCTTATACTATTAACTGTAACCATTTCTTTATCTTGCAGTAAAGATTATGACAAGTCCATTAGTGACTATCTGGATTCTCACGGCTTAACGGCTGAAAAACACGAATCAGGAATATATTATATAATTGACAAAAAAGGAAATGACGAACATCCTACCATAAACAATACAGTAACCATGAACTATAAGGGCTATTATTTGGATGACGAAAAATTTGATTCATCTTATGACCGGGGAAAACCATTGGTATATAAACTAAATGGACTTATCCGTGGCTGGCAAATAGGTGTCCCTCTGTTTGGCAAAGGAGGAAAGGGAAAACTTATAATTCCACCAAATTTCGGTTACGGCAGCAATCCACCAAACGGAATCAGATCTGATGCTGTACTCATCTTTGATATAGAACTAATCGATTTCAAGTAATCTCATTATTTGAAATTAGTGAGATTCAAGTACAAATATCTTTTACTCTCAATGTTTTTGTGTACTCAAATGGCAAATGCACAACTGTCAGTTGGGATATCTATTGGAGGTATAGGCTATCATCCAAAAGTAGACCCCAACTCCAAATATTATAAATGGAAACTAGATAAGAAAGGTAAATTTGTAGCTTACTCAAGCCTTAGTTTTATCGTCAGTTACAGATTTAATGATTATGTCGGTATAAAGCTTAATCACACTCATATTTTTCACGATTGTGTGGGCAGAAGATAATGTCTGGGAAAGAAAATTTGTATGGCACGGTGGCACTATCGAATATGAGTATAAATACAACACAAGCAACTCCCTCTCCATAAACTTTTTGCCGGGATATCCTTTTTTGTACACTGCTATTTTTGGGATTAAAAATACTTTACCTTAGTCCACAAATTTATATTCTCCTAAATCGCTGTCTTCAAAGTTATAAATATATGTCTTTTTTGCTTCATTATCACTTTCTGCGATTCGCAAATAGACTTTAGCTGATTTGAGATATTTCTCATCCCTTTGGCTATCTAGAAGCAATAAATAAGTAATGATAATATTACCTGCCATTTCCACTAACCTTCTTGAATGAAACTCCAATATTTCATTATTGCTTTTTGATGTAACAAATTCTATTGCATCATTGTAATCTTTTGTCAATTTTTCAAGCTTAGTTTTATATTCATTATAGCTATCATCCAAACTAGCATTATATTCTTCAATTACTGAACTAAACACATGGGTCGTAACGCCTCTTATAGCCGCTATTACCTGCAACTGAGATGTACCTTCATAGATAGATGTGATTCTGGCATCTCTATAAATTCGCTCAATGGGAAAATCTGTTGTGAATCCGGTTCCTCCATGAATTTGCAATGAATCATAAGCTATTGTATTGGCATATTCACTACCGAATAACTTTATTAAAGGAGTAAAAACATCTGCCATTTTGGAATATTTTTTCATCTCCATTCTTTGCTCCTTTTCTAATCCCTTGCTATTTTTTAGATCATCATAAGTCTTTACAACATCTACATACCTTGTCGTTTCATACAATAGTGCACGTATTCCGTCCAACTGCGCTTTCATATTGGTAAGCAACTCATATACCTGAGGAAACTCCATGATTTTACTTCCAAATTGTTCTCTTTCACTAGCGTATTTTATCGCTTCCCTATATGCAGCTTCGGCTATACCAACAGATTGAGCACCAATACCAAGTCTAGCTGAATTCATCAGCGCCATGACGTATTTAATCAATCCAAATTTTCTTTTTCCAAGCAATTCTGCCGGAGCATCTTTGAATACCAATTCTGTAGTAGGAGAACCGATTATTCCCAATTTATGTTCTAAGTGTCTTACCGTAACCGCATCGGAAGACCTATCGTAAATAAAAAGGGAAATACCCCTAGCATCTGAAGTTCCTGGTTCTGACCTTGCCATTACCAAGGCGATATCAGCATCACCATTAGTTATAAATCTCTTCACACCATTTAGCAACCAAATACCTTTTTCTTCATCATACTCTGCTTTGAGTTGAACAGCTTGAAGATCCGAACCTGCATCAGGTTCTGTCAACACCATTGCTGCGGTAGCCCCCTCCTGATTAAACCTTGGCAAATATCTCATTTTTTGATCTTCGTCTGCAAATTCTCTGATCGTTTCAGCACAATCTTGAAGCCCCCATATATTAGTAAAACTCGCATCAGCTCTTGAAACCATTTCAGCAGCCATTACATATGGTACCATTGGAAAATTCAATCCGCTATATTTTCTAGGCAAAGCCATACCGATAAGTCCTGCTTTGTACAATGCTTCATAATTTTCAGCAGTACCTTTTGCATATTCGACATGCCCGTTAATTAATCTAGCTCCACCTTCTTTATCTACACTTTCAGCATTTGGAGCTATCACATTTGCACAGATATCCCCGACCACTTCCATTGTTTTATCGTAAGTATCAATTGTATCTTTTACATTGACCGGAGCATAATCGTATTTATCTTTATCTTCAAAATTATTTTCCTTTAGTCTGATTATTTTTTCCATCAAGGGATGCTCGAATTGAAATTTGAAATCCGGTGTATCTAAATAAAAATTATCCATTTTACTTTCTTTAAATTTTTAATAATAATAAGCGATCAATGCTTATTGTGCTTGCTTGTGAAATGATTTTATCATTTTTGGTAATACTTCATTCAAATCTCCAACTATGACATAATCCGCAATTTTATTAATAGGTGCATTTTTGTCTTTATTAATCGAGACAATCATTGCAGATTCATCCATTCCGGCTGTATGTTGTATAGCACCTGAGATACCACAAGCTATGTATAATTTTGGCCTAACAGTTACTCCTGTTTGACCTATTTGTCTTTCATTTTCCAAAAAACCTGCATCTATAGCAGCTCTTGAACCACCTACATCAGCTCCTAACATATCCGCAAATTCGTATAATAAATCAAAATTTTCTTTAGAGCCAACACCATAACCACCTGCGACAATTATCGGAGCTTCCTTTAGATTCACTTTACTTTCCTCCATATGTCGTTCCAATACCTCAATGACAAAATCCTCATCACTAATCAAATCTGATAAATCAATATTGATAATTTCCGATTTGTAATTTTTATCAAAGACCTCTTTCTTCATCACTCCTTCTCTAACTGTAGCCATTTGTGGAGGCATATCCCAATTCACGATAGTGGCCATAATACTTCCTCCAAAAGCCGGTCTGATAGCTAAAAGCAAATCTTTGTACTCTACTTTTGTTTTTCTTTCTAAATGGTCTCCTATTTCAAGACGTGTACAATCTGCGGTAAGACCGCATTGTAGTGTTGAAGCGACTCTCGGCGCTAAATCTCTACCTATTGATGAAGCACCAAACAAGACAATCTGTGGTTGGTCTTTATCCAAAACATAACTTACAATTTTACTATATACCAACGTAAGATAGGGGTCAAGTCTAGAATCATCAGCAATATGAATCGTATCAACTCCATATTTTGAAATTTGCTTTTCTATATCACTTATATCATTTCCAAGAACAATTGCTTCCAATTTGCAATTCAATTTTCCTGCGAGTTTTCTACCACTTGACAATAACTCCAAACTTATATCTACTACTTTTCCATTGTCGGTTTCACAAAACACAAATACATTTCCGTCCATTTTATTTTGTTTAATTATTATCCAATTACGTGTGAACTTATTAATTCACCAACCATCAAATCGATATCCTCTTGAGAATCACTCAATATTTTTGCTTCACTCGCTTTCATCACTATACTTTCCACTTTATTGACTTTAGTAGGAGACCCTGCCAATCCAATCTTGGACAACTCAGCCTCGATATCTTCAACATTCCATTCTGGAATGTGCAAATATGATCTTTGCTCAACCAATTCCTTGATAAAATCCTCTTCTCTTGCGAGTTCAGTATCGGTTCTGGCATATTTATACTTCAAAAGTTTTTTAGCATTCCTCGATCTGCATTTATCAAAAGTACCATTTACAGTCATTAAAACAGGAATAGGCGCTTTTACTATCTCGATTCCTTTGTCCAAACGCCTTTTTACTGTAATCTCATTATTTCCCAAATCAATTAATTCCTCCACATAAGTCACTTGAGGAAAATTGATTTTCTCAGCAGTTTGTGGTCCGGTTTGAGCCGTATCGCCATCAATAGCTTGCACTCCGGCCAATACCATATCTACATCACCGATTTTCTTAATAGTCATCGCCAAGGTATAACTTGTAGCAAGAGTATCTGCACCACCAAATCTACGATCAGATACCATAAGTCCATAGTCGGCACCTCTATAATATCCTTCTCTAACTATGTCTGCAGCTCTTTTAGGACCCATTGTTAATACTATAACTTGAGTACCCTCAATCTTATCTTTAATTTGTAAAGCGAATTCGAGTGCATGCAAGTCATCAGGATTAAAAATCGTAGGCAATATACCTCTATTAACTGTTCCATCTGGCTTCATTGCATCCGGGCCAACATTCCTTGTATCCGGTACTTGTTTTGCCAATACTACTATTTTTAGTGGCTTCATTCTATTATTTTTTTTGTTAATCGGACACAAAAATAATATTTTATATCAAGTTTTTTATTTTTAATCATTATAATTTGCAATTTGAAATCAATCTAAGTTTTTTTATCTGAAAAGTGGCTTCAAGAAAACCTGTAAATTTATATTCCTAATAATTTCAACAAAATTCAGGTTTTACTTGTTTATATATAACTTTGCCTTATTTTTGCGGATTATACTATTTATAATATTTGCATTACTTGGCATTCAAAAATTAACTATTTTAATTATGAAAAATTTCCATTCTTTTCACATTCCGGTTATGGGCTTAGGTTTTACTGTAGATTCACCAATTAAAGTGGCTCAATATGGAATTGATTCTGTTATTTCAATTGGCGATGATATGCTTTTGGAAAAGATGAGAATGATGTATAGCGAATTATTTGAAATACCTTATCAAGAAATATCTGATAAAATAGATGATTTCAGGGCTAAGAGAATAACATCATACTTAAATTTAGTTAA
>JALVAD010000602.1 GCA_027011385.1 Saprospiraceae bacterium
TAAATAATTAATATGAAAAATATCTTATACATAATTATAATTTTGGTCTCATTGACTCAAGGTCTGTTTTCTCAGAATAGTATTAGTGGAAAAATTATAGACGAAAACAATAATGGGATTTTTTTTAGTACGATAGCGATGTACCAAAAAGATACTAAAAAATTGTCAAAAACAGCATCCTCTGATGAAAATGGAGATTTTACTATCAATTCTATTAATCCTGGTAAATACTATTTGGAAATATCAATGCTTGGTTACAAAAAGGAAGTGATTGACAATCTAGAATTTCCAAAAGACGATAATAAATCATTTGATGTGACTATGAAAGTCGACGCACAAGTATTATCGACTGTTGAAATTAAAGCCAAAAAACCATTGCTTGAGCAACAGTCAGACAGATTGATTGTAAATGTAGCTGACAATATCACCGGTATAAATGAAAATCTGATGGACGTAATGAAAAAAGTACCCGGAGTAATCGTAGCAGGTGGTAAAATCAGTCTTGCCGGGTCTTCAAATCTCACAATATTGATCAACGGCAAAACAACAAAATATATGGATGTTGAGTCACTGTTGAAAGATATGCCCGGTGATAATATCAAAAAAGTAGAAATCATTCACCAACCGGGAGCTGAATTTGATGCAGCAGGGACAGGAGCGATAATCAATATAATCCTCAAAAAAAATAGCTTATTTGGTACAAGTGGCATGGCAAAATTTGGCATTGGCAAAGGAGAATTTTGGAAATACAATACCGGATTGACGATGAGCCATTACGAAGGCAGTGTCAATATAAACGGAGGACTTGGCTACCGAAATGGAATTTATACAGAAGCGATAACTGTTGACCGTTTTGTAAAAGATGATCAATACACCCAGAAAAGTGAAAGTGAGTATGGTAGTAAAAGCTACAGAGCAAATCTTTCCGTTGATTGGAATATATCCGAAAAACACAGAGTTGGATTTCAATCCAGATATGTCAATTATAATTCTAATAATGCGACTGATAATATCACAGATATCATTTATGGTTCTGATGAATTACATAATTTAAAAATAAAAACAGAAAATACTGAGAAAGGATATTGGAAACTCGGTAGTATCAACCCTTATTATACATTTGAAATAGATACATTCGGTCAAAAACTTGAACTGGATTTAGATTATATTCAGTTTGGAAGCAATGGCAAGAATATTTTAACACCAACTGAATTGACGACAAATACCCATTTCCCAAAATTGCGCTATGATAAACCCGGGTTGACAAAAATAACAGTTGGGAAAATAGATTATTCATATCCGGTATCAAAGGAATTAAAATTTCAATTGGGAGGTAAATATAGTTTAGCAGATCTTGATAATGATTTCCAGTCAAAGTATTCACAAGACGACAATATTTGGTTGGTAAATACAGCTCAAAGCAATCATTTTCTCTTTAAAGAAACGATAAAAGCTGCATACTCAAAACTGTCATTCAATAATTCCATTTGGTCTGCAACGCTTGGGTTGAGATATGAAGATAGCAATTCAAATGGTATGAGCATCGGTGTAGATACGACATTAAATAGGAGAATAAAAAAGTTTTTCCCTAGTGCAAGTATCGGTAGAGAAATAATCAAAGGGCTGATGGGGACTTTTTCATACAGCTACAGACTGGATAGACCGAGATATTCAACACTTAATCCTTTTCGATATTCCCTCGATTCTTACACTTCTCAACGTGGTAATCCCAAATTGAGAGCTGAATTCACTCATAGCATGAAATTTAGTTTATCATACCAAAAACAACCATTTTTTAATGTTGAATACAAAATAAGTAATGACCCTATGGTCGAAGTAATAGAGCAAAATGATGAATCCGGAGAAGCATTCAAATCTACAGTGAATTTAAAGAACAAAAACAACCTGAATATTAGTTTGTTCTTTCCATTGAGTTTTATACCAAAAGTTTCAGGATATGGAGGAGTTATTGCCAATCATGTAAGGTATGATTCACCATATCTAAATGAGGTTTTTAATGAAGCCAAATGGGATTATACCACATTTATCAATATGAACATACCTCTACCTTATGACATCGAAACGGAATTATCCGGTTGGTATACTACAGGTGGATTACAAGGTTTAATTAGTTCTGAATCTATGTATGGAGTCAGTTTTGGAATAAGTAAAAAGTTCCTCAATAAAAAAGCTAAAGTTAGTTTTGGTATAGATAATATCTTCAATAAATTTTATACTGGTATTGTTGACTATAGCAATATTGATTTGACTCTCAAAAGCAGGTGGGATGCACCTGTAGCTAATCTACAATTTAGCTACAAGTTTGGAAATCAACATATCAAATCCCAAAAACATAGAAATGCAGCAAGTGAGGAATTGAGAAGAGCAGGGAAAAGTTAAACCGTAATTTGATATTTTGTTAAAATAATACCAAATATATTAGTGTCAAGTCAAGAAATATTACATTTGACTTGACACTAAATATGCATAGCAGAAGCAAAACTTGTGAAAATATTTAAGATTTAAAACTGGTACAACTCCCTTCCCTTGGCAAGGGAAGGGTCGGGGATGAGTTCTAATCAACCTCTTGGCTCAACAACACTCCAACTCTGAGCTAACCCCATTTTCACTACCGGCTCTAACGAATATTATACCCTACAGACAATTGATAAGTCTTGTTAAAAGATTTAGCTACTTTTGCACTAATACCATCCTCATTTCTCACTTCTATATTATTAAAAGGAGTAATACCGTGCAAATATCTAATGGAAAGATAAACATTTGCTGGCAAATTGTATTTAAGACCTACAATACCACTGAACTCAAGCCTATTAAACTGATCAATATCATCCAAAAAACCATTTATGTCCTTTAAATTATCTTGGGTTTTTAATAAATAACCTGCCTCAACTCCACCTTGCAAAACCAAAGATTTGACGACAATATAATCCAATATAACAGGCAGGGCAAGATAGCTCAATTTGTGAGTGAATCCCGGGTAAATTTCTGTTTTGTTGTAATGTGTTCCCTTTATTTCATACAGTAATTCACCAGCTAATCCGAAACGACTACTGAAATTATATTCACTTGCCAATCCAATATAGTAAGCATTCATATAGCCAAGAGTATTATTAAATACGTTTAAGTCGGAGGAATATCTTTGGGTATTACTATTTATACCGAATTTGACTCCATAGTGATATTGAGAGTAACTTCTAAAAAAAACAAAAATCAAAATCAAGGAAACAAAATACTTTTTATTCATGATAGGTATGGTTTAGTTAGTAATTTATTTAGTGACTTTACTATAATTAACTTAAAAACAGTATTTTTATTTTTTTACTATCACATTTAAGTAGTAGAAAAAAAAGTAAAAATATATGGTAGTATTTTATTTGCAAACAATACAATTGTTTAAATTCGGGTTTCAATTGAATTAGAATAATAACTAATGATAAAAGTAAAAAATATTTTTATAGCTAAAACCAATTCACTTGCAAAGATAATTTCTCCTGCTATTTTGAGATTATTTTCAAATCAAAATCTCATATTACCATTTTACCATAGCATATCAAATGATTCTCCTGCTCACATAAAGAATTTGTATGAAGTAAAATCGGTGGAGGATTTTATTAAAGACCTGGATTTCCTATTGAAATATTATATGCCCCTAGATTATTTTGAGTTTGTCGATATTGTAAAGGGCAAAAAAAAGTCAAAAAAACCGGGATTTCTCCTTTCTTTTGACGATGGGCTTAGTGAATTTCACCATATTATTGCACCTTTGCTACTCAAGAAAGGAATACCTGCAATTTGTTTTTTGAATAGTGCATTTATAGACAATAAGGGGTTGTTTTTTAGATACAAAGCCAGTTTATTGATAGAAAAGTATAAACAAAACACCTCGTTATTTGAAAAAACAAGCATTTTAAAAGATAAAAAAAACATTCAACAATATTTATTATCGATAGATTATCAAAACAAAGAGATCTTAGATAAACTTGCCAAAAAGCTTGATGTGAATTATGATGATTATCTAACGGAAAACAAACCTTATCTCTCAAGCGAACAAATAGAAGAATTGATTCAACAAGGATTTTATTTCGGCTCGCACAGTATTGACCATCCTGAGTATAGATTGCTAAATATTGAAGAACAAGTTCGTCAAACGACTGATAGTATGGAAAAAATAATTGAAAAATTCAATTTGGATTATAGAATTTTTTCATTTCCTTTTACCGATTATGGTTTGAAACGGGAATTTTTTGATAAAATAGAATCAAATGTAGATTTTACTTTTGGAAGCGCCGGTATAAAATCTGATGAAATTTCTTTCAATTTTCAGCGAATAGCATTTGAAAATACCGGTTTATCAGCAAGAGAAATACATAATGCGGAAATTCTTTATTATATTGCAAAGTCGTTTTTTAATAAAAATAGAATAAGAAGGAGATGATAAGGATAGAAACTTTGAATAGAAAACAATTGCAAGATTATATTGACTCGTCAGAATTTGGTAAGGGAGATTTTATTCCTATATCACGTCATCGGGCGATATCGCAGATAAAAAATCCTCGTGCTACAGATGGTGACATATTGTTGTTATTGGCGTATAATGAGGAGCAATTGGCGGGTTATCTTGGTATCTTACCAGATTATATATTTGTAGATGATAAGCAAGTTAAAATAGCTTGGCTCAGTTGTATCTATGTCAATGAAAATCATAGAGGGAAGAAAATAGCTCAAAAACTAGTGGAGAAAAGTCTAGAAGTTTGGAACTATAATATAATATTAACAGAATATACAGAACCGGCAAAAAGATTGTACAACAAAATAGGAGAATTTGTCAACTTACCTTCCAAAAATGGGATAAGGCTTTATTTGCGATCCGATTTGCAATATATCTTACCTCCAAAAAGTATTTTCTTTGAAAAAATAAAACTAGGATTGGAAATATTAGACAAAGTATTCAATACGATTTTTGATTTAAGATTCTTACTCTATAAAGTGAAATTGAACAAGCTTAAATTGGAATATCTAAATGAAATAGATGCGGAATCGGAGAGTTTCATAAAGCCCAAAATATACAATTCACTTTTTAAAAGAGCTGTGGAGGAATTGAATTGGATGATAAAATTCCCCTGGATTATCTCGCAACAGAATGATAAATGCTTTAGTGAAAAATATCATTTCTCCTCTGTTGATAAATCATTTGATTTTATACCTGTGAAGGTTAAAGATGAATATGGCAAAGTAGTATTTATAGCTATTTTCGCAAGAAGAAATGGCAGATTGAAAATACCATATATTTTTTATGAAAATATCGAAATTGCAAATGCAATCATCAAATA
>JALVAD010000603.1 GCA_027011385.1 Saprospiraceae bacterium
ATATATTATAGTGTCTGCAAGAAAACACATCAAATTTTAAATTGACTCTTATTCTCATATTTAGTCTTTTTACAAGTGATTGATACAAATGCATCAAATCATTGCAAAAAAGCCAAAATCTGAGCAATAATTATCTGAATTTAAAAAATTGCCTGCTTTCATGCAGACACTATTTAAAAAACAACATATGATACACTATATACTTCAAAATAAACTAATTTATTGTAATATCACAAGTTGTACTAATAGATTAATAAATAATTAACAAGTAAAGTTCGCTGATTCCTAATTTTTTTCAGGACTTTAAACATTTTAGCACTAAAAATATTATCTTCGTGAGTTGGATTGCTATAGATTATTAGTAAATTCCATTATTTTATACCAAATTAGCTTTAAGATGTTGTATAAATATTATAGAATTAATTTTTCAAGAGTGAGTTAAAAAACACAGGCATAGCCTAGCTATGGCGAGTATTTTTAATGAAAATATTGGAAAATTAAAATGTAATATATGCACCATTTTAGAGTTAAATTGGTATTTTAACACGAAAGTTTTATTATGAATAGTATTTCACCCCAAATTATTTTATTGATTATCGGTTTGTATTTCTTAATGTTAATCGCTGTTGCTTTTGTTACAAGCAAAAAAGGAGACAATGAAAGTTTCTTTCTTGCCGGAAGAAAATCACCTTGGTTTTTGGTGGCGTTTGGAATGATTGGAGCATCTCTTTCAGGCGTGACATTTATATCTATACCCGGTGTAGTGGGTAAATCCGGTACAAATGAGAATTTTGCATATATGCAGCTTGTATTTGGGTATTTGCTAGGATATATTGTTATTGCGAATGTATTGATGCCATTATATTACAGGCTAAAGCTTACTTCTATATATGAATATATGCTCAAGAGATTCGGTTTTTATTCCTACAAAACATCCGCTTTTTATTTTTTGATTTCAAAAGTAATCGGTTCAGCATTTAGATTATTCTTGGTCGCTATTGTATTACAAAAGTTTTTGATGGAGCCCATGGGCTTGTCCTTTCCTGTGACATTGGCCATAACGATAATATTGATTTGGGTTTATACCTTTAGAGGTGGGATTAAGACTATTGTTGTCACCGACACTATTCAGACCACAGCGTTGATAACTGCGGTAGTATTGACCATAATATATATAGGTAAAGATATGGGAATGGGGATTACGGATATGATTGATACTTTAAAACACAGCAAATACAGCAAGATTTTTTATTTTGAAAACGGTTGGAGCAATCCTAATTATTTTTTCAAACAATTTTTTAGTGGTGCTCTTATTGCGATTGTGATGACAGGTATGGATCAGGATATGATGCAAAAAAATCTTTCCTGCAAAACGATAGGTGAGGCCAAAAAGAATATGTATTCATTTAGTGTGATATTGGTTTTTGTAAATCTTTTGTTTTTATCATTGGGAGCATTATTGTATATTTTTGCTCAAAACAAAGGGATGGAATTGCCGGAGAAATCGGACTTGCTTTATCCAACGATTGCTTTGCAGTATCTTCCACCGGTAGTCGGAGTGGTATTTATTATAGGTATAATAGCAGCTGCCTATTCCAGTGCGGATTCAGCTTTGACTGGGCTGACTACATCGTTTTGTATAGACTTTTTGAATTGTAATAAGACAGATAAAACGGAAAAAGTAAAGAAAAAACAAAGGATGATGGTTCATATAGGATTTTCGGTTCTTTTGTTTTTTGTAATAATCATCTTTAATATATTGAATAATGATGCGGTAATTAACGGTCTTTTTAAAGCGGCAGGTTATACTTATGGACCTATATTGGGATTGTTTACTTTTGGACTTACCAATACCCGTAAAGTCAATGATAAATGGGTGATATTGGTAGCCATAGCCGCTCCTATTCTATCATACATTATAGACGTGAATTCCAAGGAATGGTTAAATGGTTTTACATTTGGGTTCTTTATTTTAGCTCTAAATGGACTTTTGACCTACTTGGGTCTGTTGTTGATTTCAAGAAAGGAAAGAATAAGAGATTAAGGGTGAATTTCATTTTTTTGCTTTTCTCTAAATATTAATATAGAAAGACAATATTACCGTTTCTGTATAAAATATATGGTTTATAAAAAATGGGAAAAACCACGACAGTGGTTTAATATGATTAGCCCCGTATGAAATGCGGGGGTAAATGTGAGAGGGAAAATGAACGCCGTAAGGTGTTCAATAAATCCAATAAACACAAATTGTTTCAATCGATGTATTACATTCAACTCCTGTCGGAGTTGTAGCCCTATCACGTACTTACCACCGGTTTTACCGGTGGCTATTTACATTTATCCCCTTCAGGGAATTTCCGTTTTTTCCTATAAAATTAATATTTGAACGATATAAGTAATTCCATATAGATCTGTACTTTAATGAAGGGATGGTTAAACGAATAAAGGAGAGTGCTAAGCAAGCACAGAATGGTGAGTATATCGAAATATCTTCATTGGAAGAAATTAAGGAACTTCTGGGTTTATGAGATTAGTTTATGAGATTCAAGATGAAATCGTCACCGTAATAATTTTGAATGCGTTTTCTCACTATGGAGATAAATAGGGGTTGGCAAAGGAGTTTGTAAAAAATGGATTAGGAAAAAAACTGTTTTTGCTTATGATTCAAACAAAAAAAACCTGTTCAAAAAAATTGAACAGGCTTTTATTTGTTTCAAAATGAAATATTATTCACCGTGTAACCATGCTTTTTTAGCCAATAAAGCCTCCACATCTTCTTCGTTGTCCTCATCAGGAACACAAGCGTCAGTAGGACAAACAGCAGCACATTGAGGTTCATCAAAGAATCCTTGACATTCTGTACATTTATCAGTTACAATATAATAAGTTTCATCAGATAATGCTTCAAATTCCTCATCAGCATCGATTTCCTTTCCACTTGGAGTAGTAACAACACCACTAAGGCTAGTTCCATCACTTAATTTCCAAGGCTCATCTGGTTCATAGATTGCATTGTTAGGGCATTCAGAGATACAAGCATCACAGCTTATACAGTCTTCAGTTATCTTAATAGCCATAATAATAATTTTTTTTAGTTAATTAATTAATTACTTTTGCAATTATAACACATTTAACTAAGAAAGTGAATTTTTAGTATTTTTTTTTAAAAATACTTAGAGGTTTTCTAAATTGTTGACAAAAATTTAAAATATTTTTAAATAATTAGTTTTTATTAAAGCATTATTAGCAACTTTGCGCATTATTAAAAAACGATTGAAAATTATGACACAAGAAAATAGTTCTTTAGGCAAAGAATCAATAAAAGATGTAGTGATTAGGTTTGTCGGAGATTCAGGAGATGGGATGCAATTGACAGGTACTCAATTTTCCACAACTTCAGCTTTATTGGGTAATGATATTGCGACATTTCCAAATTATCCATCAGAGATTAGAGCTCCACAAGGTACGGTATATGGAGTATCTGGATTTCAAGTACACATAGGGGAAAGTGCTATACACACTCCGGGTGATGATGTAGATGTATTAGTAGCAATGAATCCTGCTGCTTTGAAAGTGAATATTAATTCTGTACAAGCAGGGAAAACAATTATTGTAGATACAGATAGTTTTACCACAAAAAATATAGAAAAAGCGGGTTATAAAGAGAATCCTCTTATAACAGGTGAATTGGATTCTTTTGTTGTAATCGAAGCACCTGTAACAACTCTTACCAGAGAGGCTATCAAAGATGTTGGTCTTAATAAGAAAACGATGGATAGGAGTAAAAATATGTTTGCTCTAGGTATGGTATATTGGATGTTCACCAGACCATTGGATCATACAATTGAGTTTTTTAAGAAAAAATTTAGTAAGAAGCCTTTAGTAATTGAAGCAAATATAAAAGCATTAAAAGCTGGTTATAATTTTGCGCAGACATTGGAATTAATGCCAAGTCCTTTGGTTGTACTTCCTGCCAAAATGAGACCAGGTACATATAGGATTATTAATGGCAATACCGCTACGGCTTGGGGCTTTTTAGCAGCTGCTGAAAAATCCGGATTAGATCTGTATTTAGGTTCATATCCGATTACTCCGGCTACAGATATTTTACATGAATTGGTAAAGCATTTGCAATTTGGAGTTAAAGCGTTTCAGGCCGAAGACGAGATTGCAGGTATCTCATCAACTATCGGAGCATCTTTTGCCGGTAAACTTGCTATAACTACTACTTCAGGTCCTGGTCTTGCCTTGAAAGGCGAAGCTCTTGGATTGGCTGTTATGACAGAATTACCAATTGTAGTGGTTAATGTTCAACGTGGTGGACCATCAACTGGCTTACCTACAAAGACAGAGCAATCTGACTTGTTACAAGCATTATATGGTAGAAATGGTGAAAGTCCTGCTATCGTAATAGCGGCAAGTACACCTGAAAATTGTTTTGATTATGCATTTGAAGCGTCAAAATTAGCACTTGAGCATATGACTCCTGTAATTTTATTGACTGATGGTTATATAGCAAATGGTTCAGCACCTTGGAAAATCAAAAAGGTTGAAGATATGCCTGATATCACTCATAGGCAGATTACAGCTGATGATGTTGAGGGAGAATTCGAACCCTATTCTAGAGACAAAGATACTTTAGCGAGACCATGGGCTATTCCGGGAACTCCTAGATTGGAACATAGAATAGGTGGTTTGGAAAAAGCTGATATTACCGGTAATGTATCTATGGATCCTCGTAATCATGAGCATATGACGAAGATTAGGCAAGCTAAAGTGGATAAAGTTGCAGATTCTATTCCTGAACTCAAAGTAGAAGGTGCTCAAGAGGGTGAACTATTAGTTGTTGGATGGGGAGGAACATTTGGTAGTATGTTTACAGCTGTCAACTCTATGCACGAAGAAGGAAAGAGTATCGGATTGGCTCATTTCAATTATATCAATCCAATGCCTAAAAATGTTGGTGATGTTTTTAGCAAGTTTAAGAAAATTATTGTTTGTGAATTGAATAACGGACAATTTCATACTGTATTGAATGCGAGATACCCTAAATTTGATTATATGAAATATAACAAAGTTCAAGGTCTACCATTCTCAGTATTGGATTTGATAAATAAATTTGATCAGATTTTGGATAACAAATAATTTTCGAACAATTAAAAAAATATTTAGACAAAAATTAAAATTAATATAAAATGACTGATTCAAATATGCCGGTTTATACGTACAAAGATTTTGCTAGTGATCAAGAAGTGAGATGGTGTCCGGGTTGTGATGATTATGTAGTGCTTAAATCTATTCAAAAAGCAATGCCGCAAATGGGAAGAAGGAAAGAAGAATTTGTTTTTATT